>NZ_JAFY01000001.1 GCF_000526375.1 Aminiphilus circumscriptus DSM 16581
CGCGCACCTCGTGGACGGAACGGGTTGTGAGCCTTCCTACGAGGGATGGAAACTTGAGTATCCGCTCTGCGTCTGTCCTTGCAGCATCGGTTGTGAGCCTTCCTACGAGGGATGGAAACGGGGCTCATCGAGGCCGAGCTGGAGGGCCTCGAACCGTTGTGAGCCTTCCTACGAGGGATGGAAACTGAGGCAGGAAAGAACCGCATCCACAAGGGATTCAGGTTGTGAGCCTTCCTACGAGGGATGGAAACCACGACAAAACAATGCTTCAAAAACAGGTAAACCAAGGTTGTGAGCCTTCCTACGAGGGATGGAAACAGCTCCGCCAGTGACGGAGGCTCCCAGGGGACCTCCGTTGTGAGCCTTCCTACGAGGGATGGAAACAGCGTGTCGTCCGTCTCTATTCCGGACAAAAGCGGAAGTTGTGAGCCTTCCTACGAGGGATGGAAACTAACTTATACCTGCTCGATAGATTTATCCTCTTCCTGGTTGTGAGCCTTCCTACGAGGGATGGAAACCGCAATCGCTGAGAGAGGCGGTGGCCGAATCATGACAGTTGTGAGCCTTCCTACGAGGGATGGAAACCGCCGAGGACAAACGGCGCAGAGCCAAGGATCTCTGCGTTGTGAGCCTTCCTACGAGGGATGGAAACACTAGTGTCTCTAACAGCACCATTGCCGCTGACCACGTTGTGAGCCTTCCTACGAGGGATGGAAACGCCACAGAGTACGGGACATCGAGAAGCGGCTCGTCTTCGTTGTGAGCCTTCCTACGAGGGATGGAAACCCTGCTCAAGGGATGGGGGCTTCCCCGTGCCGCAAGTTGTGAGCCTTCCTACGAGGGATGGAAACACTGCCTCACACATATCTCCATCTGCTCCACCATGAGTTGTGAGCCTTCCTACGAGGGATGGAAACTCAATATCCAAAACGATCTCCAAGAAGGGGGTAATTGTTGTGAGCCTTCCTACGAGGGATGGAAACGACGAGCGGCGGAATCTAAGCCGCTGCAACAGGGAGTTGTGAGCCTTCCTACGAGGGATGGAAACAGTATCTGACGGTACGTCATACCTACACTCTCCTTTGTTGTGAGCCTTCCTACGAGGGATGGAAACATAAGATGGCACTTGACAAGGCGCTAAAATCTGCTGGGTTGTGAGCCTTCCTACGAGGGATGGAAACACTTGAAAACGAGGTGTTTCCCGCACTTCCGCTCGAGTTGTGAGCCTTCCTACGAGGGATGGAAACCTCGTCGTCGTTCTCAAGTGCTTCAATCACGAGCCGTTGTGAGCCTTCCTACGAGGGATGGAAACTCAAACATCCTGTGCCGTTCACTCATCGAGATCACCGTTGTGAGCCTTCCTACGAGGGATGGAAACCAACGTCGTCGTGGAGAGAATGAAGCCCGGTAGGGGTTGTGAGCCTTCCTACGAGGGATGGAAACCTCGGTCCCGTCTTTTTTGAGCAACTGTTTCGATGTGTTGTGAGCCTTCCTACGAGGGATGGAAACCCAGTGATGCGCCGGAGCACACCGGGACCGAAGCCACGGGTTGTGAGCCTTCCTACGAGGGATGGAAACCAAAAACAAACGCCGCGTCGGACCGCCATCCAGCGGTTGTGAGCCTTCCTACGAGGGATGGAAACTAATAATCTGGCGAATAGATTTTATCTCCGACGAAGTTGTGAGCCTTCCTACGAGGGATGGAAACAGTCTTTAAGGCTTTGTCTTTTAAGCTCTTGTCTTTGTTGTGAGCCTTCCTACGAGGGATGGAAACTTTCTATGTCCGGTTCCATGTTTTTCGTCTCGACAGGTTGTGAGCCTTCCTACGAGGGATGGAAACCACGCATACACTGCGCAACATAAGGAACCTTATAGGGTTGTGAGCCTTCCTACGAGGGATGGAAACAATTACCACGGCTGCACAGGAATTTTTTGCCCCTCTGTTGTGAGCCTTCCTACGAGGGATGGAAACATGTCGTCACGCTGCATCAGTGTATCAGCGATGTGGTTGTGAGCCTTCCTACGAGTGATGGAAACTCAAGTGTAAAATGCTAGCATCTTGAGGTGTGTCCGTTGTGAGCCTTCCTACGAGGGATGGAAACTTGTAATACCGCACATCCTTGATTGAACCGGCCCAGGTTGTGAGCCTTCCTACGAGGGATGGAAACACGATACCCGCACGGATGCTGTCGACATCCTTCGACGTTTTGAGCCTTCCTCCGCTGATAGGGTACACTTTGGTGTCCGTTTTTTTCTACCCCTCGTTATACTCCAAGCTTCTCTCGGAGGGCTTCCTGAAGGGTGCTGGAGAAGTTGATCTTGTGTTCCACGGCCATCTCGTTGAGCCATGCCGGGAGGGTAACGTTCTTGCTGACGGATTTTTTCGCTTCCTCTTTGCGGAGAACGTCCATGCGCACGTCGATCAGGACGGCGACTTCGTCTTTTTCCGGTCGCAGTTTGTTGATCGGGGTGGGGGCGGGGATGGGATCGTTATCTTCTTCCATGCAGAGTAAATGTCCTCCCAAAGCATCCTTGGCGCTGGCGATGGCGTCGACGTAGTCCTTCCCGAAGGTATTGCAGCCCGGAAGATCGGGAAAGCGGACGCAGACATGCGTTCCATCTTCGGAGAGCAGTGCGGGGTATATGCGGACATCCTTTTTCATCCCAGTTCGTCTCCTTTCCAAAAGTGGGGCTATTTCAGCCCCGCCTGTTGCATGATGTTTCCAAAGGTTTTCGGCGGAACGCTTTTTTGGGGTGTTTGACCGTGACCTTTCCGGGTTTTGTCGGATGCTTGAAATGATGGTGGCTCCCGACCGTTTTTATCCAGTACTAGCCATCCTTTTCGAGAATCCTGATTATCTCGCTGGATTTCATTGCCTCTCCCTGATGCTCATAGCATGACGCGCATTATTATGCGCGTCAAGTTTTTGGTCACCCCCTGCGCGGGGGCGTGGATTGAAACGAAGTTCCCTCCCGACAGTGAAAAGTGTTGTCCCGCGCCCCAGATCGTGTCATCCCCCTTGACATGTTCCGGTAAATTCGTATACCGTCCGGTTTTAGCTCTCTTATCGACTGCTATCGGCTGCTATCGACTGCGAGGTGTTGTGCTGACATGGTCCGGCTTATGAAGAGTCTGTTTCTCGGCCTCTTTCTCATCGTCGCCGCAAGCGCGGTGCTGCTGGTTTCCGACTACCGGGGGCGGGTGCAGAACATGTCCGGAACGCCTGGTGGCTCGGCTTCCAATGGCCTGGCTGCCGATGGCCCGGCGGCGGCGTTGCACGGCAAGGTTCGGGCGGGCAGTCCGGTTCGCGTGGCGGTGCTCAAATGGACGGCTTCGGTGACCACCGACGAGACGTACGAGGGGCTGGTGGCGGGGCTGGCGGAGCGCGGCTTCGAGCATGGCAAAAACGTGACGCTGGAAAAGTTTTCCGCCGAGGGAGACATGCCCACCGCCGTGAGCATGGCCCAGAACGCCTGCGGAGGCGACTACGACCTGATGCTCACCATCAGCACGCCCATGCTGCAGGTGGGGGCTACGGCCAACAAGGAGGGGAAGGTGGTGCACGTTTTCGGGGCGGTCACCGATCCCTATGCCGCCGGAGTGGGCATCAGCCGTGAAAATCACCGGGAGCATCCCGCATGGCTCACGGGGGTGGGGACCTTCCAGCCGGTGCGCGAGGCGCTGGAGCTGACGAAGAGGCTCTACCCTGACCTGACGCGCATCGGGACGGTGATGAACCCCTCGGAGGCATGCTCCCAGGCGTGTTACGAGCTGGCGAAAAAGACCTGTGCCGAACTGGGAGTGGAGCTGGTCGCCGTGACGGTCGACAATTCGTCGGCGGTGTATGAGGCGGCGTCGGCGCTGGCGTCGCAGGGCGTACAGGCCTTCGCCATCGGGGGCGACAATTCGGTGGAGTCGGCCTTCGACTCGGTGGTGCGGGCGGCGGATGCGGCGGGCATTCCCGTGGTGGGCTACGCCTCCATGTACGCCGAGAAGGGGGCGCTTTTTGGTCTCGGAGCGAACTACGTGGAAGTGGGGCGCATGCAGGCGCAGGTGGCGGCGGATATCCTCGGAGGCGCTTCTCCCGCGGACATTCCCGTGGAAAACGTGATGCCGCTCAAGCTGTCGCTGAACAAAAACGTGCTGAAGAAGCTGCGCGATCCCTGGCGCATTCCTCCCGAGGTGGAGGCGCAGGCGGCGATCATCGTGGACGAGTCGGGGACGCGGCATCTGTCGCAGGAGGTTCCCGCGCCCTTGGGGGTGCCGAAGGCGGGAGCGGGCGCCGCTCCTGGGGCTCGCCGATGGAACCTGCATTATCTGAATTACGTGGACTCCGCGCCGCAGGAGGAGACGCTCCGCGGCTTTCTGAAGGCGCTTCGGGACGAGGGTTGGACCGAGGGGAAGGAATACACGCTGACGGTGTCAAATGCTCAGGGGGACATGCCGACGCTTGCCGCCATGGTGGACAACGTGCTGACCCAGAACGCGGACATGCTGGTGCTCACCTCCACCCCAACCCTGCAGACGGCGGTGAAGAAGGTACGTGACATTCCCGTGATCTTCGGTGTGGTGGCGAATCCCGTGCTGGCAGGGGCGGGCACGAGCGACACCGACCATCTGCCCAACGTGACGGGCATCTCCTCGGCGTCGGCCTACGACGAGGGCGCGGCGGCGCTGCTCGCGTGCCTGCCGGGGGCGAAGCGCGTGGGAACCCTGGTGAACCCGTCGGAATCGAACTGCGTCTACAACTTCGAACAACTGAAGGCGGTCTTCGCTGCAAAGGGGGTCGAACTCGTCTCCGTTCCCGTCTCGACGCCCACGGAGATTCCCGACGGCGTCCGGGCTCTCCTTTCGATGAACGTCGATGCGGTGCTGCAGGTGGCGGGGAATCTGTTCTTCTCCTCCTTCGCTCCCATCTCGAAGGCATGTCTGGAGGCGAAGACGCCCCTCTTCGGGTTTGACACCGCCACTGCGGTCAAGGGCGGGGCGGCGGTGGCCGTGGCGCGCGACTACGTTGCCGGGGGTGAGGACATGGGGCGCGTGGCCCTGCGCGTGCTGCGGGGCGAAAAACCCGCCGCGATTCCCTTTTCCCCCATCAGCAGGACCATCGTCACCATCAACGAGAAAAACGCGGCACGCTACGGGCTCGACATTCCCGCCTCGCTTCGGCAGCGGGCGAACATCGTTTCGGGCGAGTAGCGAAAGGAGAAGGGACCATGCAGATCGAACGGCGGGAAGAACAGAACGGGCTGGCGCTGCTGCTTCGGGGGCGGCTGGATGCGGGACGTTGCCGCATTCTGGAGGACGAGCTGGAAGACGCCATCAGGCAGGGTTTTCATCGCATTGTGCTCGACATGGACGAGGTGCTCTTTCTCAGTTCCGCGGGCATTCGCAGCCTGTTGCGCTACAAGAGGACGCTGACGGCGCTCGGGGGTGATCTGGCGATCCGGCGGCCCTCGGAGTTCGTGCGGGAGATTCTGAACATGGTGGGGATGACCGCGTTCTTCGTCGAGGGAGATGCGACGGCGCCCGCTCATGCGGCGGAGAAAATCGCCCGGTTCGATCTGGGGGCCGGGTCGTTCCGGGCGGAACTGTTGGGAGCGGGGGAGGCGCGCTCCTTCGGGTCCGGCAGTTGGGGATTCGGCATCGGTTCCTTTGAAAAGGAACGGCGCGACAGCGGAGAAGTGTTGGCGGCGGAGGGATTCGCCCTGATGCTCCCGCCGGGGGACGGGCAGACGCCGGATTTCATGGCCGCCTCGGGTGATTTCGTCCCCTCGGTGCACTTTGCGTCGGGGGTGGTGCTGGAGGGCGCGCCCTCGTGCTGTCTGCGCTTTTCCGAGAGTCTGCCGGGAATGCCCCTGTCGGAGCTGGTGACTCTTGCCCTCGATGCCGTGGGAGCGCCGGCGGCGGCCCTGGCGCTGGTGGCCGAAACGTCGGGGCTCGTCGGGGCAAGTCTGAGCGTGCCCGGCCCGGAGGCCCTGCCGGATGAGGGATTTTTCGCCTTTCCCGCGGTGCGCGAGCATCTGGACTACCGTCCCGAAAAGCGTTTCGACCGTCATCTGGCGGTGGTGGTGGGTCTGGCGGTCCGGGGCGACGCGGGAGCCCTCGCCCCTCAGGTGCGGCCCCTCGCCGGAGGAGAGGCGCTTTCGGGGCACTTTCACGCGGCGGTCTTTCCCTTCAAGGCCATTCCGCAGGGCCGGGTGGAGTTGCCGTCGGTGCTCGCCAAACTGTTCGATGCCGTGGATCCCGTGGGGCTGCTGCATCTGCTGCACGACCGGCGCCCCATCTCCGGCGCCGGAGAGAGCGCCTTCCTGAGCGGGGCACTGTGGGCGGGCGCCCTGGCGGGGCTGGAAGGAGGCCGGGCGTGAGTCTTCTTATCGGGGCTCTCACCATGGGTTTTCTCCTTTCGCTGATGGCCCTGGGGGTCTACCTCACTTTCCGCATTTTCGGTTTCGCCGACCTCGCCACCGACAGCATTCTCACCCTGGGAGCCGCCGTGGCGGCGGTGCTGATGGCGGGCGGCGTTCCGCCGGCGCTCGCCACGCTGGCCGCCGTGGGGGCGGGCATGCTGGCCAGCGGCGTCACCGGTGTGCTGCACACGCGGTTCCACATCAACAATCTGCTCTCGGGCATTCTGGTGATGACGGGGCTCTACTCGGTGAACCTGCGCATCATGGGGGGGAGCAATGTTCCTCTGTCGCAGACCGTCACACTGGTGGACAGCGTGGGAAATGCGGTGCGGCGCCTGACGGGGTTCGACAGCGTGCGGATCTCCATCTGGCAGGTTTCCGTGGGCGATCTGGCGGTGCTCGGCGGCGCTTTTCTGCTGGCGTGCTTGTTCGGTGTGGCGCTGTGGGCCTTTCTGCGGACCGATTTCGGCATCGCGCTGCGGGCGTCGGGTGATAACAGCCAGTCCGCGCTGGCGCAGGGTGTGAGCGCCTCCAACATGCTGCTCTTCAGCCTGATGCTCGCCGGGGGGCTTTCGGCCCTCACCGGGGCGCTGCTGGCCCAGTATCAGGGCTTCGCCGACGTGCAGATGGGAGTGGGCACGCTGGTGCTGGGGCTCGCCAGCGTCATCATGGGGCAGGCGCTGGTGCGCACGCGCTCCATCGGCATCTCCCTCGCCGGGGCGGTCATGGGGTCGGTCCTCTTCCGCCTCCTGGTCTCCATCGCCCTGCGCTGGGGGCTGAATCCCAACGACCTCAAGCTGATCACGGCGCTCTTCGTGCTCGCCACGCTGGTGTTGCCCGGTCTCCTGGGGCGCCTGCGGAAGGGGACGGTGCGCCATGCTTGATATACAGAACGCGGTCAAGACCTTTCATCCCGGTACCGAGAACGAGGTGCGTGCCCTGCAGGGAGTGGAGCTGCGGGTGGAGGACGGCTCCTTCGTGGTGGTCATCGGCACCAACGGGTCGGGTAAATCGACGCTGCAGAACGCCGTGTCGGGAAGCTTCTTCCTCGACGCGGGGCGCATTCTGCTCGCCGGTCAGGACATCACCCGGTGGCCCGAGCATCGCCGGGCGTCGCTGATCGGGCGCGTCTTCCAGAACCCCTTCAGCGGCACGGCTCCCAACATGACCGTGGGGGAAAACCTCGCTCTCGCCGCCCGGCGTGGTCTGCGGCGCACGCTGCGCCCAAACGCGTTCGCCCTGCCCGGGTCCAGGAATGCCTTGGCCGAGCGGGTGCGCTCTCTGGGGATGGGGCTTGAGAACCGCCTGGAAAACGAGATCGGTTCGCTCTCCGGGGGGCAGCGGCAGGCTCTGACGTTGCTGATGGCCACTCTGCGCCGTCCCGAGCTGCTGCTGCTCGACGAGCACACGGCGGCCCTCGATCCCCGGGCGGCGGACATGGTGATTCGCGTCACCGACGATCTGGTGCGCGAGGGAAGACTCACCACCCTGATGGTGACTCACTCGATGCAGCAGGCGGTGAGTCTGGGCGACCGGTTGATCATGATGCACCGGGGGCGCATTGTGGCCGACATTTCGGGGTCGGAGAAGAAGCGCCTCCGCCCCGGCGACCTGCTGGACCGCTTCGACGCCATCAAGCGCCGCGAGCAGATAGATCCCTCGGTGGCGGAGATGCTGCGGGAGATGTACGTGTAGGGATTCCGGCGCGGCGCGGACGTCGTCTTCGTCGCCGGCTGTTTCTGTGTGGCCGTTTTTACCGACCTGTGACCTCCGTTTTCTTGACAGAGGGCCGCAAATCGCGTGTACTCTGAAGAGGAATTCGAAAGAGGCGCCTTTCCTGTCGCGAAGAGGCGGTTGTTGAGGTTCTCAAGGGGAGACGAAAGAGGTATCCGAAAGAGGCGTTCGGAGAAAACTCGGAGAAAACGACGGAACCGGCGGGCGTAACGGAACGAACGAACGAGCGGAAGATCGGGGTGCCCGGGGCTGTTTTTGTCTGGTCTGGCGACGGCGGCAATTCCCTTGGAGGGGGAGACATGGCGGAATATTCGTCCCGGAACAATTTTCACGTGGAGCTGAAGATGCTCGAGTCCGATCTCGTCCGGCTCGGAGGAAACGCCCAGGACGCGCTCACCAACGCCACGTGGGCGCTGAAGGAGAGGGATCTCTCCCTGGCTCGGGAAGTGTTTCAGGACGAGGAGGCGACGAATCTTCTGGCGGAGCGCATCGATTTCCAGGGATTCCAGCTCATCGCCCGAAACCGTCCCATGGGGCAGGATCTCCGGATCGTCTCCGCGGTTCTCCACATGGCGGTGGATCTGGAGCGCATCGCCGACTACGGCGTGAACATCGCCAAGATCGCTCTCGAGATCGGCGACGCACCCTTCGTGAAGCCTTTGGTGGACATTCCCCGCATGGCGACCCGGGTGCGCGAGATGATCGGCGGAGCGCTCTGCGCGTTTCTCGGGCGGGACGCCGCGGCCGCCCGGGAGATCTGCCCTCTGGACGACGAGGTGGACGATCTGGAAAAGCGGATCATACGGGATCTCATCGATCTCATGACCCGTGATCACCGGACCATTCCCCAGGGCACGCGGCTTCTCCTCGTGGCGAGAAACCTGGAGCGTGCGGGCGACCACGCCACCAATCTGGCGGAGCGCATTCTCTTCATGATCACCGGCGTGGCTGAAAAATCCTGTTCGCTCCGGCGCCCTCTCTGCGAGGGCCCCGAGGAGTTCTGCTGAATCTGCCGGCGCAGGGGCGCTCTCCTTGATCGTGCGATGAGCGCACGGCGAGGGAACGCCCCTGCGCCGCGAAAGATGCCCTATTGGGTTGTCTCCGGGGATGCGGGGGCGATGTCCGCCAGCTCCAGATAGAGGCGCACCCGCTCGGCCAAGCGCTCCCGGTCGAGAGGGCCGTTGCTGGTCTGCACGGAGAAGAGTTTCTCCGGAATGACCACCTTTTCCGGGGAGAATCCGCAGGCCCTCTTCCAGGCGTGTTTTCTCCGGAGTGTCTCCTCTCCGAGGCGGCGAAGCTCTTCGGGCGTGCGGGAAATGCCCAGGGCGGCCAGGGCCGCCGAGATGGTCTCGCCGTCGTAGATGCTCCGGGCGAAGAGGCAGGTGACGAGAGAGTTGGTGACCATGCGCCACTGGGCGTCCTTCACCTGCGCCGCCACCTGTTCCCGCAGGGGCTGGGGCTTGCCGAGAAGCTTCTGATCGATGCCGTAGCCGCCGTCGTCCAGATGAGAGTGGCGCACCCCCATGATCCAGGTCAGAAGGGCGTTTTCGCCCGTGAGATAGCCCGCGGGCTCCAGCCCGCCGAAGTGCATGGCGAACCGCTCGCCGCCGTAGACGGCGGCACAGTGGGCCGTTCCCTTCTCGAGGTCGCGGTAGAACTGCCCCGCTCCGGTGCGGATGCGGTGCAGAACCTCCAGATAGCCTCCGGCGTCGCCGAACTGAATGGGGAGCCCTTCCGTGACGTCCAGGCCGATGACGCCCGAGAGAAATGCCTCGGAGGCCCAGGCGAGAGTGCACCCCATGCTCATGGCGTCCCAGCCCTCTTTCTCCACGGCGAGGATGAGGCGCAGCACGTCCTCCGGGGAGCCCAGGCTCAGCTGCGTTCCCAGGGCGTAGATGAGTTCGTAGTCGTAGGGGACCTTGGTGGTGCGGTAGTGGTAGGGCTTGAACTCCTCCCGGATCTCCGCCACGTGGATGCAGCCGCACTGGCAGTGTGCGCAGGCGGTGTGCTGCACGAGCCAGTCCCTGGCAAAGCTCTCCCCGGAGAGCGCTTCCGCCCCCTCGAAGTACCCCTGGGAGAAATTGCGCGTGGGCAGCCCCCGGATGGCGTTGAGGGTGAGGATGTTCCCCGCCGTTCCGAGGTCGTGGTACTTGCGCATCTCCCCCGAGTGGACCACCTTGTCGTAGATGCCCTGGTAGGTGTCGCGGTAGCTCTTGAGGTTCTCCGGAACGAAGGCGCCGCTGCCGCTCACGAGAATCGCCTTGAGGTTCTTCGCCCCCAGCACCGCCCCGAGGCCGAGGCGCCCGAAGTGACGCGAGGAGTCCACGGTGGCGCAGGCGAGAGGGGAGAGGCGTTCTCCCGCGGGGCCGATGCGGACCACGGAACTCTTGCGCCCCTCCTGGGGGTCGAAGTCCCGAAGAATGCGCTCCGTGGCGAGGGCGGACTTGCCCCAGACGGTGCGGGCGGAGTGAAAGCGCACCTCGTGGTTGTCGATGGTGAGAAAGATGGGGTGTGGCGCTCTGCCGGTGATGATCAGGGCGTCGATGTCCGCTTCGCGCAGGGCCGCGGCGAGGCGACCTCCCGCGTGGGACTCGCCCAGTTCTCCCGTGAGGGGAGACTTGAAAAGCGCCACCGTCTTGGTCGCCACGGGATAGAGCCCGCTCAGGGGACCGATGACGAAGACCACCGGATTGTCCGGCCCCAGGGGGTCGCAATCGGGCGGGCAGTGCCGAAAGAGCAGCTCCGTTCCCGCGGCGGTGCCGCCGAGCCAGGTGTCGAAAAGCTCCCTGTCCCGGACGAGCCGGGACGTTTGCGCGGAAAGATCGACGAAGAGCAGATTCTCCTGCATGGGATCAGGCCTCCTCCGTCAGGGTCAGGACATTGTTGGGACAGAAGCGGGCGCAGGTGCCGCAGTGCACGCAGGGAAGGGGGATGCGCTCCTCCTCGTCCCACTGAAGCGCCTTGAGCACGCAGGCGCGGACGCAGGCGCCGCAGGAGATGCAGCGTTCCTTCTCCAGCCTTACGCCTCCCTGGGGTTGCACCACCAGCGCCCCCGCGGGGCAGGCGGCGGCGCAGTCCGGTTCGGCGCACCGCAGGCAGGTTCGGAGAGAAAAGGCCCCCTCCACGCCGGAATAGACTCGCACCCGCAGGGCCGCCTTGTTGGTGCTTCCCGCCCTGCGGAAGGTGCGACTGCAGGCGTACATGCAACTGAAGCACCCCACACACTGGTCCCGGTTCGCCACGGTCAGTCTCTTGCTCACGCAAAGATCCCCCTCTCCGTTTCTGCCGCTCTTTTCCCTTCTGTTTTCTTCCGTTTTCGTCCGTTTGCCCTTCCGCCCCGTGCCGTACAGGACCGTTTTGTCGTGCGCGCCGTGCCCCGTTCCGCCCTGTTCCGATCCGTCTCGTGTCGATCCGCCGCCGATTTCCCTCGCGTTTGCGTCGCCACGGAGCGAAAGGCCACACTTTCCCGTCTTTTCGACGGATTTCGGAAATAAAGAAAGGAGCCCTTGAAAAGGGCTCCCGCTCTTCGTCTGGGGGGAGTGGCGTGATCGTCCTTTGTTTGGATGCCATCCTAGGGGAACACCCGGAGAATGTCAAGAAGAACGGCTTTCCGTGGTTTGTCGTATACTGCATGGAAATGTTTGCGATTGTTCGAAATGGCAATGGCAATGGGAATGGAAATGGAAATGGAATGGTGCGCCTCTTCCGCCTTGGTCTCTGGACGGGGCGTGCGCCATCTGGGAAGATGAACGTGTCCGCTCCGCCGCGCACGCCGCCGCGGGCACGCCCCGGAAAACGCGGCGGGGCGAGAGGGCTCGGCAACACGGACGATGGCAGCGGCTGGTTTGATTCATCATTCCGACCGTGGCAGTCAGTACTGCGCCGCGGGCTACCGAAAACTCCTTGACCAGTTCAAAATGCGGGCATCGATGAGCCGCCGGAGGAACTGCTATGACAACGCGCCCATTGAGAGTTTTTGGGGTGTGCTGAAAAACGAACTCGTTCATCATCGCCGTTACGAAACCCGGCAGGAAGCTATACGGCAGATCACGACGTACATCGAAATCTTTACAATCGGCAGCGACGGCAGAAGAGGCTTGGTTATGGAAGCTCTGAATAAAGACCTTTGGCTTTTCCTTGACTCGGGTCGCATCAGGCTCTGCGAGGTGCCCCGCGGGGCTGACGTAGCCTTATTCAGAGATTTCTTCTCTCTCCCCTGTCTCCTATGAGAAACAATTTTTCAAAGAGCAGTAGGCTGCTTACATGTTTTGGTGTCCGCTATCGACGACCGACCCCACTCCGTTGCGTTTGACGTGGCAGTCCAGGGACGCAAAGAACGAAAGCGGCGACAGGCGCGGCGAAAAGCACGAAAAGCAGCGGAAAGAACGGGGGCTTGAATGGTCCTTGCGGAACGGTTTTCCGCTCCGGAGTCCACTTTACGGAGGAGGTTCGCACATGTCCCAAAGCATCTTCAACCACGTGCTCCCCTGTCTCCTATGAGAAACAATTTTTCAAAGAGCGGTAGGTTGCTTACATGTTTTGGTGTCCGCTATCGACGACCGACCCCACTCCGTTGCGTTTGACGTGGCAGTCCAGGGACGCAAAGAACGAAAGCGGCGACAGGCGCGGCGAAAAGCACGAAAGCAGCGGAAAGAACGGGGGCTTGAATGGTCCTTGCGGAACGGTTTTCCGCTCCGGAGTCCACTTTACGGAGGAGGTTCGCACATGTCCCAAAGCATCTTCAACCACGTGCTTGGCCCCGTTCTGCACGGGCCGTCCAGCTCGCACACCGCCGCGGCGTACCACATCGCGGCGCTGGTGCGCTCCTTTCTGGGAGAAGAGCCCGTGGAGGCGCACGTCGCCTTCGACGAAAACGGCTCCTGGGGGCAGGTGTACGCCCAGCAGGGGAGCGATCTCGCCTTCGCCTGCGGCGTGCTGGGATGGCCCATCGACGACGGGCGGTTCTTTGAGGCGCTGGAGACGGCGCGCCGCCAGGGCGTGACCGTGGCGTTTTCCGTGACGACCCTGCCGGGAGCGGAGCACCCCAACGACATGGATGTGCGCCTTCGCGGGCGGAACGGCGGTGAACTCCGTTGCCGTGCTCGTTCCGTTGGGGGTGGAGCGGTGCTTCTCACCGAGATGGACGGACACCCCGTGCACCTTGAAGGAGACGCCCACGACGTGGTGGCTCTCGTGCCATCCAGGGAGTGCGCCCGGGCGGTGTGCGCCGCCCTGGAGCGGGACGGGGCGTGCCCCGGAGAGATGGTGCTCTCCGACGCGAAAGAGGGGGTGCACCTGGTCGTGTCCTGCCGCCGTGCGCCCTCGCCGGAGGTTCGGAGGGCTCTCGAGGCGCTCCTCGCGGAGGAGCGCGCCCGAAGCGGCTTCGCCGAAAGCGTGCTCCGCGTGGGAACCCCCGTCTTCTTCGTTCCCGCCGGGGAGCCTCTCTTCACCTCCGCGGCGGAGGCGATCCGCCTTGCGGAGGAGCGGGGATGCGGGCTCGGAGAGATCTCCCGGGCCTACGAGGCGCAGCTCCTGGGACTTTCCGAGGAGGCAGTGACCGCCGAGATGACCCGCCGCTACCGGATCATGCGGGCGTCGGTGGAGCGGGGGCTCTGCACCGAGGGAGATCCCATGCGCCTTCTGGACCGCTCCGCGGGCAAGGTGCTCGCGGCGGAGCGGGAGGGGCGCCTCCCTCAGGGAGGGCTTCACACCCGGACGGCGGCCCGGGCGCTTGCGGCCATGCACGAGAACAGCGCCATGGGCGTGGTCGTGGCGGCGCCCACGGCGGGCTCCGCGGGGGTGCTGCCCGCGGTGGCGGTGACGCTCGAGGAGGAGTGGGGGCTTCCGGAGGAGCAGGTGGTGCGGAGCCTCTTCGCCGCGTCAGGAGTGGGGCTGGTGGTGGCCCTTCGGGCCACCTTCGCCGCGGAGGTGGCGGGGTGCCAGGTAGAGATCGGCGCCGCCGGAGCGATGGCCGCGGCGGCGGTGGCGGATGCCTGGGGAGGAAGCGCGCAACTCGCCTGCGATGCCGCGGCGGTGGCGTTTCAGAACACCATGGGGTCCATCTGCGACCCCGTGCAGGGGTGTGTGGAGATCCCCTGTCATACCCGGAATGCCGTGGCCGCCGCGTCGGCCTTTGTCTGCGCGGATCTCGTCGCCGGAGGCTACGTCAATGCCATTCCCCTGGACGAGACGGTG
This sequence comes from Aminiphilus circumscriptus DSM 16581, assembly GCF_000526375.1. NCBI lineage: Bacteria > Thermotogati > Synergistota > Synergistia > Synergistales > Aminiphilaceae > Aminiphilus > Aminiphilus circumscriptus. The sequence goes on from NZ_JAFY01000001.1 coordinate 14,341, forward strand.
GACGCGGTGTACGCCGTGGGGACCATGCTTCCGGCGGAGCTGCGCTGCACCGCCCGGGGCGGGCTTTCTCTGTGTCCCTCCGCGCTCGCGCTGCCGATGCGGGATCTCAGGGCTTCGCGCCGGGAATGAAGAGTTCGCTTCCCGCCACGACGGTCTCTCCCTGGAGATCCGGATTCGCCCCCGCGATGGCCGATGCGGCGACGCCGTAGCGGGAGGCGATGGCGTTGAGGGATTCGCCGCTTTTCACGGTGTGGAAGACACCGTTCCGGTCGGGAACGCGGAGCTTCATTCCCGGCTGGAGGCGGTTCGGGTCGGTGAGCGCGTTGGAGCCCAGCACGGTGGCGACGGTCACGCCGTATTTGGTGGCGATGGACCAGAGGGTTTCCCCCGCGGCGACGGTGTGGACGGTGGTGCGCGGCGCCCCAGGGCGGGCCGGGGCCTGGGCAGGCGTCTCGGTGCGCACGGGTTGGGCCATTCCCGGAGAGGCGGCGGCGCCTGCGGCGGGAGTTGTGGTCGCGGTCGGAGCGGAAGCGCTTCCCGCTGCAACGGGAACCCGCAGGACCTGCCCGATCCGGATGGGATAGGGGGATTTCAACCCGTTCGCGTCCGCCAGAGCCTGCACGGTGGTGCCGTACCGGCGGGCGATCACGGACAGGGATTCTCCCGCCGCGACGGTGTGCTCCCGGAACGTCTGGGGGGAGGGTGCCCGGGTCGGCGCGGCGGCACTTGTGCCGGAGCCGACCGGAACGGCCACGACTTCCTCGGTGCTTGTGGCACCCGTCGGGGTGTTGCTTCCGCCGGCGGCGACGGAAGTCCCTTCGCCTCCGGGGTGGGCTGCCTCCAGGGGCTGCGCCGCCGGATCCTCCGGGAAGGGAGCCTCGGTCGGTGCGGCGGGAGAGAGCGTCTCGGAGAGCTTCGCCGGCAGTTCCGCCTTGGGGTGCAGGGAGAGGATGGCGAAGGAGAGAACGCCGATGACGGCGCCGAGGAGTACGATGCTCTTGAAGGTGCTCCGCCACTCGTCGCGGACCCGGTAGGCGCGGCTGAGCATGATGTCGTCGTCCCGCTCACGCGATTTTCGGAACATGGTGGTTTCCTCCGTTTTCTCGTCTTCGACGCGTTCTGCGTCCTCTCCGGCGGAGAAGGACGGAGCGTCGTGCCTTGGAAAAGATTTCCGGGAGACGCTCGCCCGAATGCGACCGAACCGGGACCGGTCGGTTCCATCCGGCCAGGACCTGGGCAGGAAGGAACGTTCCGGAGGGTTTCGGGGATTTTCGGCGGCGTACGGCGTCTCTTTCTCAGAGGTACATAGTACACCATTCGATCCGGCGCGTCGCAAGGGTCATTTTGCGGAAACGGTCCAGGTCGTTCCGTCGCGGACGAAGAGGTGTGCGGTTTTTGTGCCGCCCGGCCCGGGCGGTCCGGAGCGAGGGAAGGGGAACGCATCGCGGGAGAGCTGTGGTACGTTGCGGGACGCTTCGTGGACTGGCCGCTGCGAGAAGGCTTTTGTGTTGTGTACCGAAGGCGCCTTGGGGCGGGGTATTTTTTTGCGCCGCCGGAAAACTGCCGCGGAATGACGCGGAGAAGGAGTGGAACGAAACGTGGAGCAGGACAGGGAGAGTGTGAAAAAACGATATTCCCGGCGATGGGCCATCTGGGGCATCATGGCCCTCGCTTTCATGGTGGTGTTCTTCCACCGGCTCGCGGTGGGGGTGGTGCGGGACGATCTCGTGGCGTCCTTCGGGCTCTCCGACGGCGCGTTCGGCACGCTGGCGTCGATGTATTTCTTCGCCTACATGCTCATGCAGATTCCCGTGGGAATGCTCGCGGACAGCCTTGGCGCACGGGTTATCGTCTCCGCGGGGGTGGCGCTCTCCGGCGTCGGGTCGCTGCTCTTCGCCTTCGCGCCCTCGGAGGCATGGCTCTATCCGGCGCGCTTTCTCGTGGGGCTGAGCGTCGCCACGGTGTTCGTGTCCATCCTGAAGATCATCTCCCAATGGTTTCTTCCCGAAGAGTTCGCCACCATGACAGGGTACACGAACTTTCTCGGCAACCTGGGAGGGCTTCTCGCCCAGACGCCCCTGGCGTGGCTCGTGGTGCTCTTCACCTGGCGTGGCACCTTCGCGGGGATCGGAGTGTTCTCCCTGGTTCTGGCGTTCTGCTGTTACCGGATCATCCGGAACTCCCCCGAGGACGTGGGGTTGCCTCCTCTGGTCGAGGAAGGAGGCAAAGGAGGCGGCGCAAAGGATCTCCTGCCGGCCCTCGCGGAAGTTTTTCGGAGCCGGGGGCTCTTTGCCTCCTCCATGGTGAATGCCATGTTCGTGGGCACCTATTTCGCCCTGGCCGGGGCCTGGGGCGTTCCCTTTCTCAACGCCGTGTACGGTTTCGACAAAACCCGGGCGGCGAATCACGTGGTGCTGCTCATTCTGGGGGCCATGTTCGGAGGCATCATCCTGGGGTGGTTCTCGGACCGCCTCGGCAGGCGACGGCCCCCGATCCTTTTCTTCGGGGGGATCTACCTCGTCCTGTGGGCGCTTCTGATCTTCTGGCCCGGGGGGAGGCTTCCCGAAGGAATCCTGAAGCCCTACCTTTTCGCCATGGGATTTTCCTGCATGTCCTTCGCGATTTCCTTCGCGGTGGTGAAGGAGGTCAACGCTCCCCGCTTCGCCGGAATGGCCGTGTCGGTGCTCAACGTGTGGGGATTTCTGAGCATGGCGCTCCTTTCTCCCGCCATCGGGGTGCTCCTGGACCACTTCAGTGCTGGTGCGCCCCTGGAGATCGCCTACCAGCGAAGCTTCTGGGTCTGCTTTCTCGCAGTGGCGGCGGGGTTCGTCTGCGCGTTCTTCGTTCCGGAGACGCGGTGCAGAAACGTCTATGTCCCAAGGGTTCCGGCTCCTCCCCGGTAGAGCAGGAGGAGACCGTTTCCGGTAGGGGCGTTTTTCCGATCCAAGAAATGGCGTTTCGCACCATCGGAGCGGTTGGAGTATGATGCACTGGAAGGCGAAGTGAAATTCGTATGCCGGATGAAGGAGGGGTTTTTCGTGAACGTAGTGCTCGAAACGATACGGAACAGGCGGAGCGTGCGGAAATATCTGCCCGGACAGATCAAGGAGGTGGAGCTTCAGGCCATTCTCGAGGCGGGGGCTTTTGCTCCGAGCGCGCACAACGATCAGCCCTGGCATTTCACGGTGATCCAGAAGAAGGAACTCCTCGACGAACTGAGCCGGAAGACCATCGCCCTCATGGCGCAAAGTCCCCTGGAGTGGGTTCGGAAGATGGCCGCCCGGGAGGGATATCATCTCTTCTACAACGCGCCCACGGTGATCGTGGTGTCCGGCAGGGATGACGCCATGTCGCCCCTGGTGGACTGCTCCGCCGCCATCCAGAACATGCTTCTCGCCGCAGAGGCCGTCGGCGTCGGGAGTTGCTGGATCGGTCTCGTGCGCCATCTTTTCGCGAAGAGGGAGGAACTCGGCGCGTTGCAGCTCCCCTCGGCATACACACCGTATTATGCGGTGAGCTTCGGATACCCCGACCCGAGCGTCCCCCTCGTCGCCCCAGCCCGCAGGGAGGGGACGGTGACCTACATCCGGTGAGGGAGGACGTTGTGTCGCCGGAGCGCCTGCGTTGCCCCTGGGCGGGAAGCGACCCGCTCTACCGGACCTATCACGACCGGGAGTGGGGTGTCCCCGTCACGGAGGACCGCCTCCTCTTCGAATTTCTTCTCCTCGAGGGCGCCCAGGCGGGGCTTTCCTGGATCACCATTCTGCGCAAGCGGGAGGGATACCGGAAAACCTTTGCCGGGTTCGATCCGCAGGAGGTGGCCCGCTGGGACGAGGGGCGGGTGGAGGCGATCCTCGCCGATCCCGATGCGGGCATCGTGCGGAACCGCAGCAAGGTGCGGGGCGCCCTGGCCAACGCACGGGCCTTCTGCGCCGTGCAGGCGGAGTTCGGCTCCTTCGCGGCCTATATGTGGCGCTTCGTCGAGGGAGTCCCGATCACGAACAGGTGGGAGCGCAACGAGGACGTTCCCGCCGTCACGCCCCTGGCGGAGCGCTTCAGCAGGGATCTCAAGGCCCGGGGGTTTTCCTTCGTGGGACCCACCATCTGCTATGCCCACATGCAGGCCGTGGGCATGGTGAACGATCATCTGGTGTCCTGTTTCCGCCACGCCGAGGTGGCGGCCCTTGCGGACGGAGTGGCGCGCCGCCTCCTCTGAGTGCGAAGATGTGCGAGAGGCCGGAGAGAGGAGCCCGGAGGCAAGGAATCGCCCCTATGCGGGGACCCGGTGCATTCCGGTGCATGGGCGAGGACGAAGGACGTGTGCGTGCGCGGAGGGCTTTCGCGAAGACGTGCGGGGTGACGAACGCCGCCGTGACCGGAGCGGGCTCCGTCAGCGGAACAGGACCGTCTCCTTGCGGAGAAACGCCACGGGGCGGTAGGAGAGTTTTGCCTGGCGGATGCCCGGATCGTCCAGATCCTCTTCGCGGTTCACCAGGACGAAGGGGGCTCCTTCGGCGGCGAGGAACAGACGGTTGATGGCCTGGTAGGCTCCGGGCACGTCGGGGCAGGCCTTTTCGAAATGAATGGCCACCGTCGTCGCGTCCAGAACGCCCGCGACGGTGTAGGCCACGATGACACCGTCCACGTCGAGGACGCCCCCGAGCAGTCCGTCGAGCTTCTCCCAGGCGCCGAGAACCCGCAGGATGGCCTTGTGTTCCGCTCCGAGATCCCGTGGAGAGGTGTCGCCGAACCGTTCCATCCAGCGTTCCTGAAAAGCGATGATCGCGGGGATCTCCTGCCGGGTCAAGGGGCGGTAGTGGAAGCGCCCTTCGTGGTGGCGCAGGAACTGGTTGTATTTCTGCCGTCGCTTCATGAAAGAGTTTCCGGAAAGATGCACCAGGTCGGACACGCGGTGGAGATATTCCCACTGTCCCCGCTGTTCCGTCCGGACCACCCGCTCCGGCAGCGCCTTCGCCCAGAGGTCCGCCAGTTCCTCCGGAACGGCGAAGAACTCCGTCGGCTCAGGAAATTCCCGCTGGAGAAGCGTTTTCCAGTCCACCCGGTTCCATTCGCCTACGGGGGCGAAGAGGAGTGGCACCGGGCCGGTCTGGCGAGGCCAGACGAGGAAATCGTCCCAGGCCCATTCCATAACGTAGGTGTCCATCCATCCCCAGAGAGAGACGAAGGATTCCAGGGCGGGGTGGAGAGGGCATTTTTCGAAGAGAGCCCGGTAAGCCGCCTGGCGTTCCAGAGAGATTGGTTCGAAAGTCAGCGTCATGTCATTTCTCCTTGCAAAAGGGGTTGGGGGTATAGTGAGAAAACTGTTCCTGCGCATTGTAGGGCGGAGTTCGTGGGAATGCAAGGGAACCGGACTGGTGGCGGCGGAACAGGGCGCCCGGAACAGCGTTGGAGACACGAGCGGAGCGCAACGGCGGAAACAGGAGCGCAAACAAAAGCGGGAACAGAGCGTGACGACGGAGATGTTGGAGATATTGGAGATATTGGAGATATTGGAACGGGGGCCGATCTTCGTTGCAGGCGCGACGCCTCGGGAGGAAAGGGGCCTTTCCGCTTCCGACTCCGCTCGGTGGAAGGCGTGCACCGGCCTTCGCCGGAACGGAGCGAGACGTTCGGAGTGAGGAGGAAAAGACGATGCCGTTCATTTCGTGGAATGAGTTGCCCGAGAGAGAGGTCACCAAGGGGTTCCATGCCCGCATGGTTCACGGGGAGAAGGCCACCCATTCTCTGTGGCGTATCGAGGAGGGGTCCGTTCTGAAGCTCCATTCCCACCCCCACGAGCAGTTCACCTACGTGCTGGAGGGAGCGCTGGAGCTGGATGTGGAGGGAGAGGTCCGGGTGCTGCGCCCCGGCGAGGGAGCGTATATTCCCTCCGACACGCCCCACATGGGAAAGGCGCTCCGTCCGTGCCTCGTCATGGATTTCTTCGCCCCCGTGCGGGAGGACTACCGGGACGCGGAGCGCCCGCGCTAGACGCGCCGCACGCGGGAGGGCGCGCCCTTTGCGGATTTCGGGAGCGGAGCACGAAACGAGCCGACGCTGGATTGACGGCGTCGGCTCGTTGCCTTGTGGAAGCCTTTGTGTGGAAGCGCTTGGGAACCTCTGAATAAGGCTGCGTCAGCCTCGCAGGGCACCTCGCGAAGCCTGATGCGACCCGAGTCAAGGGAAAGCGCAAGACCTTTATTCAGAGCTTCGGAAGCTCTGAAAAATGCTGCGCCGCTCTCGGAAAAATGCGATGCAAACTGCGATTTGGAGAGGACAAATCTCACTTGATCAGGGCTTCCCTTCCTCAGGGCTTCCCTTGCTCTGAATCCCCGTGCGCGAGTGCCGGACGGAAGCGCTTTGTGGTTCGAAAACAATTCGTGATTTGCAAACGTTCGAAAGATGTCGTGCCCGAAAGCTTGCCGGATACCGGAGAGACGTGGCGCCTCCGGGGCCCGTGCTCATTCTTGGGAGGTCTTTGGGTAAAAGAGGTCGAGAAGCACCCTCGCCCCCTCTGTGACCCGGAGCAGGGAGGGGCGGCTCACCAGCTCTTCGGGAATCGTCGCGATGCGGGCGTTTCCGAGTCCGGCCGCCCAGGGACGGGCGCGCACCTCCTCTTCCGTGGCGTCGTTCATGGGGCCCCGCTGCACCAGATAGACGTCGAGTCCCCGGGAGGCGTAGCCCAGCAGGCGCTCGACACCGCAGGCGGCGAGGGCGCTTCCCTCCCGGAGGGGCGTGAGATCCGCGGCGACGTTCTCCCCTCCCGCCACGGCCAGAAGGTGGGCCGCCCAGGAGCGGGGCGCGCAGGTGTGCAGCTCCCGGCCCGTGCTCTCCAGAAAAACCCGCACGGGCGGCGCCGCCCCCCGCCTGCGGGATGCCTCCTCCGAGACGAGGGCGAGTTCGGCGAGGGTCTTGCGCCACGCCGCGCTCCCTTCCGGAACGCCCAAAAGCAGGCCGAGGTGTTCCAGGTAGGCCGGCATGCTCTCCCACTCGGGAGGCGCCAGGGAGACCACCGCCACGCCCGCCCGCTCCAGCGTGGCAATCGCTCCGGGCGAGAGGCTCTCCACGAGAGGGCGCAGAAGCACCAGGTCGGGCGCCAGGGCGAGGATGCGTTCCGCGTCGATCTTGGCGGGAAGGCGGGGAAGCTCCGGAAAGAGCGCCGGATCGTCCGCTCGGGAGACCGCCACGAGACGTTCCGCCGCACCGAGGGCGACGAGATTTTCGCTGTGCCCCGCATAGAGGGAGACGATGCGCGCTGCCGGAGCGGCCAGAAGGCAGGTCCGCCCCGCGTCGTCCACGATGCGGAGGGCGTTCTCCGGACGCGCCTCCTCCGTCGGCACAGGTGTCTGTGCCAGGGCCGGAAGTGCGCCGAAGGTTCCGAGGAGTCCCGGAAGGATCGCAAACCCGAGGAGGACCCAAAGCCGGAACGTTCGGACTGTTCCCGGAGGACCTTGTGCCCCACCTCGCCGTGCGGTCGTTCGGATGGTCATGGTTGCATCGCCTCCTGAGTCGTGATGGTTGAGGAGATCCTCCGGGATCCGAGGCGGGGATGTCCGGGAAGTTCCTCTCCGGAATTCCTCCACGGGGAGGAGCGGCCCGCCGGATCGCGGCGTGGTCGTTTCCGCGGGTCGGAAGGTCCTCTCCGCGAGAAGTGTTTTTCAGCGTCCCTTTGGCGCGTTTTCAGCGTCCTTCAGACGTGTCCGGCGTTTGTTTGGGCTTCAGGCACCTCCTGGTTCTTTCGGCGCGTTCTCGGGTGTTTCGAGCGGGGCAAGAAGGTCCTCGGGGCTTTTTCCGAGTGTCGCCTCCAGGAGACGCGCCACGGAGGATGCCCGTTCGAGCCGCTCCCGGCCACGCCGCAGCGCCTTCGGGTCGCCCTGGTATTTCGTCTCCAGGCCGGCGATGCGCGTTTTTAAGGAGACCACGCGGTGGTCGTCCACGAGTTTGTCCGCGAGATAGAGGAGGTTCGCCTCGTCCAGGACTGGAGGCAGGGAGGCGGGCAGCTCCATGTGCACCGCCGTGAGAGCCGCGACGGCGCCGTAGCCGTGGGCGCGCAGAAAGGCCGCGCCCGCCTCGGCGTGGTGCTTTTCGAGGCGTTGCACGTCGTGGAGCAGCGCCGCCGACCGGAGCAGGGGAAGGTCCAGCGGCACCCCCGAGGCGGCGAGAGCCTCGCCGAGTCGCGTCGCCACCGCCGCGACGGTGCGGCAGTGGATGCGCACCCGCTCGGGCGTGTCCGCGACGTTCCAGAGGGCCTCGCACTCCTCGTCCGTGGGGGCGGATTCCCGAAGGGCGTAGGCGGCGAGGCGCCGGTAGTCCTCGGGGGTATCCATGTCGAGGAGGACGCTTGCATCGGGGACGGAGCAGGTCTGTACGTCCGCTCCGTCGAGCACGTCCCGGAGTGTTCCGTTCGTTCGGGCGAGGATGGCTTTCCTCAGCGGGCCCGCCAGAAGAGGAGGGTGTCCCCGCTCGCCCGCGAAGAGAGGATGGACGACGAGGGAAAGAGACTCCAAGGGTGTTCCCGCCCGGTGTGTCGCGTCGGCGAAGGCCGCGAGGAGCGCCCGATAGGTGACGGGTTTCACCAGAGGGGTGTCGCCGGGGAGGAGGAAGAACGCCCCGGTCTCCTCCGGAAGGGCCGCCGCACCGGTCTGCACGGAGGAGAACATCCCCTCCTCGTAGCGGTCGTTGTGCGCGGTGCGGGCGCCGAGGCGGGCCGCCTCGGCCTCGACTTCCTGCCGCCAGTGTCCCGTGACGATTACCACGTTTTCCACCCCCGCGGCACGGAGCCGCGTCACCGCCTGGGCCAGGGCGGAGATGCCCCCCAGTTCCAGAAGCAGCTTGCAGCGCCCCATGCGGGAGGAAAACCCTCCCGCGAGAAGCACCGCCGCCGGAGCGGCGGGGAACGTCCCCTGCGACGACGGGAACGTCGTCATGGGGCTTCTCCCCCCGGCGTCGCCAAGGACGGGCAATTTTCAGTGCGGTGTCCGGCCCATGTGCTCATGGTCCTCGCCTCTTTTCCTTTCGGAAGCGCTGAATAAAGGCCTTTCACTTTCCCTTGACTCGGTCGCGTCAGGCTCTGCGAGGCGCCCTGCGGAGCTGACGCAGCCTTATAGGGAACATGCTCAACCCCTTTGGCAAGGCCCTCGCAGAAGAGGGGCTTCGAAGGCGGGATAAGCCGTTACCGTGTCTCGTGCGCAGGGTCAGGGCGATGTGCACGGCTTATTTCGTTCAGGCGGTGCGCCCCTCTTCCTGCTGCCGCTTGCGCTCGATCTTCTTGCGGGTCTCCGCGTCGAGAACGGCCTTGCGGATCCGAATGGAGCGGGGGGTGATCTCCACGAGTTCATCGTCGGCGATCCACTCCAGTGCCGCGTCGAGGCTCATCTTCCGCGGCACGTTGAGCACCACCGTGGTCTCCTTCGTGGCGGAGCGGATGTTCGTCGCGGCCTTCCTCTTGGTGGGGTTGCAGGGAAGGTCGTTGCCGCGGCTGTGTTCGCCCACCACCATTCCCTCGTAGATCCGGTCTCCCGGCTCGACGAAGAGCACACCCCGGGGCTGAAGGTTCTCGAGCTGGTACGACGTGGCCTCTCCCGTGTCCATGCTCACCAGGGAGCCCCGGGTGCGCCCGGTCACGTCGCCACGCCACAGATCGTAGCCGATGACCCGGGAGGACATGATCCCCAGTCCCCGGGTGTCGGTGAGAAATTCGTTGCGGTAGCCGATGAGCCCTCGGGTGGGGATGGTGAACTCCAGACGCAGTGTCCCCGTGCCGAGGATGGCCACGCTGGTGAGTTCGCCCTTGCGGCGGGCGAGTTTTTCGATGACGACGCCCTGATACTCCTCGGGAACGTCCACCACGAGCTGTTCCATGGGCTCCAGGAGATTTCCCTCCTCGTCGGTGCGGGTGATCACCTCCGGGCGGGAGACGCAGAGTTCGAGCCCTTCCCGGCGCATCTCCTCGATGAGGATGCCCAGGTGCAGTTCGCCCCGCCCCGACACCTTGAGCCCGTCGGCGCGGCCCAGATCCTCCACCCGGAGGGCCACGTTCGTCTTCTGCTCCCGTTCCAGGCGTTCCCGGATCTGGCGCAGCGTCACCGCCTTCCCCTCCTGCCCGGAGAAGGGGCCGGAGTTGACGAGAAAGAACATGGACACCGTGGGCTCCTCGATCTCCAGAGGAGGGAGGCACGCCTCGGGCGTCTCCGGCGCGGCGAAGGTGTCGCCGATGCCGATCTCCTCCGATCCGGCGATCCAGACGATGTCCCCGGCGCTCGCTTCTTCCAGAGGCACCCGCTCCAGTCCCCGGGTTCCCCAGAGGTGAACGCAGCGCTCCGGCGAGGTGCTCACCTTTTCCCAGGCGGTGCGCTTCGGGTCCTTCCAGCGCACGGCGGAGCGCAGGAAATCCGCTCCCTTCCGGATGGATCCCTGGAGAATCTTGCCGCAGCCGATGCGGCCGATGTAGTCGCTCCATTCGAGGGTGCTCACCTGCATCAGAAACGGCGCCGACAGATCCGCCCGGGGGGCGGGCACGTGCTCCACGATGGCCTCGAAGAGGCGGTCCATGCCGTTCCGGGGGTCCTTGTCGAGGTCGCGCACCATCCAGCCGTGCAGCCCCGATCCGTAGAGCACGGGGAAATCCGCCTGCTCGTCCGTGGCGCCCAGTTCGAGAAAGAGGTCGAAGGTGCGGCTGAGGGCGTCGTCGGGGGAGGCGTTGGGGCGGTCCACCTTGTTCACGATGACCAGGGGGCGGTAGCCGAGGGCGAGAGCCCGCATGAGCACGTAGCGGGTCTGGGGCATCGGGCCTTCGCAGGCGTCAACCAGAAGGAGCACCGAATCCACCATGGAGAGGACCCGCTCCACCTCGCCGGAGAAATCCGCGTGTCCCGGCGTGTCCACGATGTTGATCCGGTAGTTCTGCCATTCCACGGTGCAGTGTTTGGAGCGGATGGTGATACCCCGTTCCCGTTCCAGGTCGCCCGAATCCATGAAGCGCTCGGAGACGCGGGCGTTGTCCCGGAAGACGTGGGCGGCGCGGAAGATGCCGTCGATGAGAGTGGTCTTGCCGTGGTCGATGTGGGCCACGATGGCTACATTGCGGATGCCTTCCGCTCGGGGAAATGTCGAATCCATGGGAGTTCCTGCCTTTCTTCTCTTCGTAGGAAGTGCGAAATGTTCCGGCGGTCGCGCCGCGTGCCGGAATCCGACAAATGATCATTATACCTCGAAAAAATGACGAATTGGTCTCGGAAATCTGTCGAAAAATCCGTCGAACCTCCTGTGGTAATTTTTCTCCGGATTCGGTAGGATATCCGATGTCGTGCCGCAACAACGCGGGTATCATGGGACGGCTTCGGAAACAAGGCGTCTCCAACACATATCGGTGGGAGGAATTCGTATATGTCAAAGGCAGGAAGGTTTTTCCAGGTTTCGTTCATGCTCGTCTGTGCTCTGCTGCTCCTGGCGTCCGGAGGATTCGCCGCGGAGACCAAGGCGTCCCCCGACGTAGCTCCCGAGGGCTCCGTCTCCGATCAGGACATGACCGATCCCGAGCGGGTTCTCGCCAAGGTGGGCGACGTGGAGATCAAGGTGAAGGACGTGGAGGAGGTCATCGCCTCCCTGGATCCTCAGCGGGCGGCGTTCTTCAACAGCCCTCTGGGTCGCGGCAAGGTGGTGGAGCAGCTTGTCAACCGGAACCTCTTCTACCTCTACGGCAAGGAACTCAAGGTTGACCAGAGTGACGAGTTCAAGGCCGAGCTGGAGAAGATCAAGCGCGAGATGATGAGCCACTTCGCCCTCCAGAAGGCATTGGACGAGATCAAGATCTCCGACGAGGAGATCAAGAAGTACTACGACGAACACAAGACGGAGTTCGTGGTCCCCGAGAGCATCCGGGCGAGCCACATTCTCGTCGCCAGCGAGGACAAGGCGAAGGAGATCGTCAAGGAGATCAAGGACGGCAAGATCACCTTCGAGGCCGCCGCGGTGGCGTACTCCAGCTGCCCCTCCAAGGAGGCGAGCGGCGACCTGGGCTTCTTCGGAAAAGGCCAGATGGTGCCCGAGTTCGAGAACGCCGCCTTCGCCCTGAAAAAGAGCGGTGACATGAGCGATCCCGTGCAGTCCCAGTTCGGTTGGCACATCATCAGGCTCACGGAGCGCAAGGATTCGGCCCAGAAATCCCTCGACGACGTGAAGGAGCAGATCCGGCAGATTCTTGCCGGGGAGCGGCAGCGCAAGGTCTACGAAGAAAAGCTCGCGGAGCTGAAGAAGACCTACAACGTGCAGACGTTCTAAACCGGAACGGAGACCGAGGCGACGCGGCGCTTTGCCGCAATGCCCGGTCGGGTTGAGATGAAGCGGGCCGGATCCTCAGGGATCCGGCCCGCTTGCTGTGCGGATGTCCGCACGCCGCGCTATGCGCTCCGGTGCGCCGCACTCCAGGCGAGATAGCGCTCCCGGGAGATCGCGGGGTGGTGGTAGCGGTTTTTCGAGGCCGAGGTGGCGCTGTACTCGATGGCTTTGGCGGGGCACCAGTGGAAACAGGCCATGCACCCCGTGCACGCGCCGAGCCAGCGGGGGCGCCCCCGCTCGTCGAGGGCGATGTCCCCCACGGGGCAGACCGTCGCGCAGACGCCGCAGGAGGTGCAGGCGTCGGTGGCGCGGTAGCGCCGGTCCTTCGGTCCCACCTTGGCCGTGGCGTGGGAATTCGCGAAGGTGGAAAGCCACGCGAAAAGCCCTCCCGAAGGGGGCGTCTCCCGCCGGGAGCGCACCGCGTCACAGATGGCCGCAAGCCCCTGCTCCGCCTCGGCGACGATCTTTTCCAGCTTCGCTCCCGAGGGAGGATTGGACACGGGAGGATAGTTTCCGGGCATTCGCTGGTGGAATGCCCCTCGCACCCGGACGCCCCGCTTTGCCAGAAGACGAACTCCCTGCACCGCCGCCCTGAGGGGCATGCCTCCGCTCGTCAGGAACAGGTAGACCCAGCTCTCCCGCGAGGCGGAGAAGGTCTCGAGAAAACGATGGACCACCAGCGGCGCCCCGAAGGCGTGCACCGGATAGGCGATGCCCACGGTCTCGCCCTCGCCGACGGTGGCCTTGCCCAGGCATCCCGCCATGTTTATCAGTTCCGTTCCGCCGCCCAGAGCCTCGGCGATGCGCTCCGCTCCGTGGAGCGTGTTTCCCGTTCCGGAATAGACGTAGAGCCGGTGCATGTCCATGCCCTTTCCCCCTGATTTTCCATCATGTTGCCGGACATGAGTATAGTCCTTTCCTTGTCGTGTGCAAAGGAAACGCCTTTTCCGGAACATCCCCGACGTTCTCGTGTTCATCCGCACACACCATTTTTGATGTCGGTGTACGGATGGAATGGAGCGCGAACGGAGACGTAACGCGCCCGGCGTCTTCTTTCGCGTCGCTTCGCGAATCCTGTTGTGTTCGCAGTGGGGTGTCGATTGAAATTCGAGCGCGGTCGAGGAAAATTCCGTGCGAAAAAGGGGAAGAAGAGTTTGCTTAATCCTGACTATTTCCAGGCCTTTCCGGAGAAGGTCGTTTTTCTCTCTGTGCTTTGATGTGATGGTGTCAAGAGAGGTTGCGACGGGTTCGTCTGTGTATCAAGGTGTCGTGAGAGAACTCCCCCCTCGTCTGTGAGACGCGAAACGGGGAAAAGACGCCCCGTTCGTCGCAGCGGAACGGCGCTGTTTCCGCTCGGTTCGCTCCGGTATGTGTCACCCTGTCGTGTGCGAGTTGTTCCACCGGTTTCCCTGGGGTATGATGAAGTCGCGTTTTTCTCTTGTCGTGGCGCTGTGACGCAGCGGCGAGTGGCTTCTCTTTTCCGCGCTTTTTTCGTGACGGGGTTTTGTCCGGATCTCAAGGCGGCATGGCGGGCGGAGAGAACGGGAGGTGGCCGCTGTCCGGAACTCCGGGGTTGTCGGGATTCCCGGAGCGAAGAGGTCGATTCGGCGTTCCTCAGAGGTTTTATGTTTTATAAAATATAGAAAGCTCTGAATAAAGGCCTTTCGCTTTTCCTTGGCTCGGGTCGCATCAGGCTCTGCGAGGCACTTTCGGGGCTGACGCAGCCTTATTCAGAGATTTCTATAGGGAACCTCTGAAGAAAGAATTTTCGCTTTCCCTTGAACTTAGGTTGCATCGAGTTTTTCGAGGCGCTTTGCGGGGATGACGTACCCTTATTCAGAGATTCCATGAGAAAGAGTGGAGAGCTGCGAGGAGGTGGGGATCGTGTGGAAAGCCTTTGCAAGGGGCGATTCGGTCCGATCCGTCCCGGGGAGGTGCACCGCCGGAGAGCGTGCCACGGGGGTGCGGGCCCCGGGGCTGAGAGAGGTGGGCCCGGAAGTTTCGGGCGGACGTGGTGCTTGTGGTCGCGGTGTCGCGGTGCGTCTGGGCGGGCTCGCGGCGGCCCTGTTTTTGTTCCTCGGCGGCGTCGGCCTCGGCGGGGCAGGGACCGGCACAGGTGCGCCTTGGGAGGCATCTTCCGTCGCGGGCCTTTTTCCCTTGTGCGCATGTTTTGCCTCTGCCGCTTCTGCGGCGGAGAGTACGGCGGCGCAGTCCGGAGATCTCTCGGGTGAGAAGGCGTTCTTCGGCGCCGTCGGCGTGGTCTGGAACGAGGACCGGGTCTGCGCCATCGGGCAGGGCGTGTCGCCCCTTTCCGGCGACACGCCCCAGGGAAAGCTCCTGGCCCGAAGGGCGGCGGTGACGGATCTGCAGCGGAACCTTCTGGAGTTCGTCAAGGGGGTCCGGATCGAGGCGACCACCACGCTGGAGAACTTCATGGCGAAGGACGTGGTCAGAAGTTCCGTGGAGGGCGTGATCGCCCAGGTGGAAATCTACGATTCGGACTGGCGCGACGGCATCTACACCGTGTACGGAGGCGTCCGGATGGGTTCCCTGCGCAGGGCCGCGGTGTCCCAGATTCCCGAGGTGCAGCGGAGGCCCCTTCCGGCTTACGAGGGAAAGGGGTTTCGCGAGCTGGTTCTCGACGCCCGCTCCCTTGCCTTTCGCCCCTCTCTGGTGGTGCGGGTCCGGAGCGAAGGAGGGCGAAGGGTGTACGGCCCGGAGTTCATCGACCGGACCGCCTTTCTTGAAAAGGGAATGGCCGCCTACGTGGCGAAGGAGGAGGAAGAGTCGTCGCGTTTTGGGGTGCCGCGCCGGGACGGACCGCTTTCTGAGGCGGGAGCAGGAGCGCGTTGCGACGTCGCCCGCGTCCTTTTGGGTTTTTCCCTTCCCGCCTGGGCGGACGAAGCGGTTCTTGTCGTCAAGGGCGTGGGCCTCGCCGCGGACGGCGCGCTCGTGATCTCCGACGACATGGCGGACCTCATCGAAAAGAACTCCTACGACTTTCGGATTCCCGGCAACGTGACCATCATCACGAAGACCGCCGCCATCCGGGGCATCCTTCTCGATCTCGGAACGGAGGAGGCGGTTGCGGCGCAAGCGCCCTTCCGGTGGCGTCGTGCTTCCGAAGGCGATTCCTGAGGAGGCGCGGACGGCGGAGGCGCGGGTGCGCACGGCGCTGTTGCTGCGGGGGGTGTCTCTCGCCGCGCTGGCGGTGTGCGCGGCGGCGCTGCTTTTCACGCATCCCCCTCTTTTCGTGCAGAAAACGGACCGCTCGCTTCTCGATCTCCGGTACCTGTGGATGCCTTCGTCGGCCCCCTCGCGGGAGATCGTTCTCGTTCTGGCCCGGGAGACGTCTCTGGCGGCGCTGGGGCAATGGCCCTGGAGCCGCCGGATTCACGCCGGGCTCATCGAGCGCCTTGCTGCTTTGGGTGCGCGGACCATCGTCTACGACATTCTCTTTCCCGAGACGAGCGACGCCGAGGCGGACGCACTGCTCGCCCGGGCGGCACAGGCCCACGGGCGGTGCGTCTTCGCCACCCACCTCGCGGAGGATGCCGGAGAGGGCGGGGCGACGCTGCTTCTTCCCTACAAAGAACTGGCCCGGTCCGCGGCGGCTCTCGGCGTGGCGGGTGTCGCGCCGGACATCGACGGTGTGTACCGCACGCTGGTTCCCCTGTGGCGCCACGGCGGGCGGGCCTTTCCCTCCCTGTTCCTCGCGGCTGTGGCGACGCACACCGGCGAGCCCGTCGCCTGGGACGAGGCGGACAGGACGGTGTCCGTGGGTGCGCGGCGGGTGGCCGTGGATTCGGAGGGGCTCTTCTTCGTTCCCGAGACGGACGAGCGGCTTTTTCCGGTGTTCGAGTTCTCCCGGGTGCTCGAAGGGCGGGTGCCGGAGGACGCCTTCCGGGACAGACTCGTGGTGGTGGGCGTCGAGGCGGCGGGAATTCTGGCCCGGGACATCCTTCCCGTCTCGCGGCGGGGGCGGGTGGAGCACCTGGCCGGATCGGTCTTTCTGGCCCTGGGCATGGACGTGTTCCTTTCCTCCGCGTCGGAATCCTTCGGAAAGGCGCTGCACAGCGACGCCGCGCTCCTGGGGGCGCTTTTCTTTCTCGTCGCCGCGCTCTTCTTTCTCGCGACGGGTCTCTTTGCGGCCGGCTGGAAACGAAACGCCGCGGCGGCGGGAGGGCTCGTCCTTCTGCTCGTCTTCTCCGCCCTGCGCGCCCGCCTCTTCGGCGTCTGGCTCTCCCCCGTGTGGCCCCTCCTCGGATGCACCCTTTTTTTCCCCACCGCGATGCTCTCCCGGCTGCATAGTCTCAACCGGGCCGCCGAGGAAGAGCGCCTGCGCCTCCTCGACGGCGTGACCCGGGCCATCGCGAACGCCATCGACGCGAAGGATCATCTCACGGGGGGCCACTCCGAGCGGGTGGCGGCGCTGACCTGCCGCCTCGGGGAGAAGCTGGGCTTCTCGCATCTGGAGCTGCAGGGGCTCGCCGTGGGCGCCCTGCTGCATGACGTGGGCAAGATCGCCATTCCCGACGCGGTGCTCCAGAAGGTGGGCAGGCTCACTCCCGAGGAGTACGACCTCGTGAAGACCCACCCTGTGCGCGGAAGGGAGATCCTCGCCGCGGTGCCCTTCTCGCCGGTGGTCTTCCGGGCGCTGGAGGAGCACCACGAGAAGATGAACGGCCGGGGCTATCCCCGGGGACTTGCCGGCGAGGAACTTTCCCTCGCGGGAAAGATTCTCGCCGTGGCGGACGTGTTCGATGCCCTCTCCAGCGAGCGCACCTACAAGGACGCCTGGTCGCTGGAGGAGATCCGGGACTTTTTCGAAAAGGCCCGAGGGACCGAGTTCGACCCGGATGTGGTGGACACGCTCTTTGTCCTTCTCGACGACCGGGATCCGATCTTCGAGTTTCTTTCGGCGTCCTCCGGGGAAGATGGCGAAGGAGAGGCGGGCGCCGGCGGGTCGGAACTCAAGTCGGAGTGCGCACATGTCGGAAGGGCGCAGGGTGCTTCGGAGGAGCGGGGCGGCGGAGGCGCATTTCCCCGGCACGGTCAGGAGGACGGACCGTCGGAGAAAGACGTCCCTGCGGAGCGGATTCGGAGGGTGCGGGTGCGGTCTGCCCGGACCCCCTGACGGGAGGATTGGGCCGCAGGGATGAGACGACGCCCGACGATGCGGACGATCCGAGTAGGGGCCGGGACGGCAAAATGTATGCTCTGTTGAGATTAGACATCACCTCGATAGTTTGCTATTCTTCATGTGTATGGAAAGCTCTAAAAAACACCACGCCGCCCTCGGAAAAACGCGAGGCGATCGAGATCAAGAGAGGGCAATTCTTCCTTGATCAGAGGTTCCTATGGTTTTCTTTGCGTTCCTTCGGGATTTTTCGCATTTTTTTCGACGCGGAGCTTCGCCGGCCTTCGCTGTTCCACGAGTTGCCCGGGGAAAATGTCTCTCTCGCCGGGGTTTGTGCCGTTTTTTCGAGGAATGGTCGGAGAGAGTCCACGAAAGAGAGCTGAAGAGCGTGTCCGGAACGTTCCCGACGGGAGCCCGGAGAGAAACCGCCAGGGAGGTGCGCATCCATGACTGAATCTGCGAAGAGAACCAGGTGCGACAGAGAGAGCGCGGCAGCCTTGCCGAATCGGATGAGCCGATGCGTCGTCGTGCCTGCCGGGACAGGAAAGCTGCTGCGCCGCAGGGGCGGGCGAATCCTGTCGTGCGCACTCCTTCTCCTCATGCTTGTGATTCCGGTACGGCCCGCTCCGGCGGAGGAGTCGGGGAGCACGGATCCTTTTTCCGACGGACATACTCTTCTGCTCGACGAGGAGATGATTGTCCTTCGGCAGCTCTACGGAAGCGCACCCTATTCCGACGTCTTTCTGCCGAACAACGATAACTTCAGGGATGGGGAATGGCGAAACCTGAACGACCGACATACCTCCTGGACGCCGCCGCCGCCGCGCCAGGACGGAAAGATCGGCAAGGCGGCGATTCTGGTGCGGGACGACAAAAACACACAATACCTGGCGCAGGTCTGGGAGGTTCCTGCATCGGTGCCGGGTGTTTCCTATGTCAATCTTCTTCTCTCGCTGACGCCGGTCGATCAGCACGGCTACAAGGCCGAGGCGGGACGATACCGGGGTTACGAAGCGGTGCGTCCCAACACGGTTGGGGTCGCCGCAGGGGATCTCGACGGAGACAGGGCGAAGGAGCTGATCGTGGGCTACGGCCACGCCACGGGCGGCACTTACAACGTGGAGTTCCTGATTCTGTCCACGTCTCTTCCGTGGGGGAGCCCCTTCTCCTTTGTCTCGTCGTCGATTCCGCGCATGGACACCAGATCGGCAATCCGTCTTGCCGCCGGCGATGTGAACGGCGACGGCAAGGACGAATTTGCGGCCATGTACGTGGCGGAGTCGGGATATCCGGTGGTGGTGCTTTTCGATGTGGACAGAGCCCGGCGGAGCGTGCGCGTTCTCGGCGTGCACCAGCTCGACAGCAAGCCCCAGTCTTTTTATTACGGGCCGAACGGCTTCGATCTCGCCTTCGCCGACTGGGAGGGAAACGGGCGGGCGATGCTCGCTTGCCTCTCCATCTCCTCTTACGACACTCCAAGGGTCCATCTGTTGCGCGTGGACAAGGGCGAGGCAGGGGCGACCTTTTCGACGGTCTTCACGCGCGATATATGGGTATCGTCGTTCTCGTCGTGGCTGTCAGGACCCTTCCGGCTCAGGGCGGCCGATCTCGACGGTGACGGCAGGGACGAACCGGTCATCGCCTTTCCTGTCCTCTCTAGCCCCGTCAAGGGGGTGAAGGTCGCCGTTTTCTACCACGCCGGAGAAGGCCATGCTCTCGCCGAGACGACTCTCTCGGGCCTGAGTGATATAGGCTGGGGAGATATGGCTCTGGAGACGGGAAGTTTCTCGGGAAAGCTGCACCCCACGGCGGCGACGAAGAACAAGGGGCAGGCGGTCGTCCTCCACGGCAACTGGATGTGGCTGTTCTCACTGAAACGGCAGGAGCAGTGGGCGTCGATAGAAACCCAGTCCTGGACCATCCTCTCGTCTTACGGATCGAGTTCCCACCTCCTCGTGGGTGATCTGGACGGCGACAGCATGCTTCTCGGCTATCCGACGCACATCACGCTGGAGAACCAGGTGTCGCCGATTCTTTTTCTCAACGAGCCGCCGAAGCACATCGACCGGGACACCTCGGGGAACGTGACGAACTACACGCGCCAGGACGCGCTGTTCATCCAGTACGCCCAGAGCGAGGCCGAGTCCCTGGAGACCACCAACACGCTCGCCGTGGAGAGCAATCTCGGGGGATCCCTCGGCAGGGAGGTGGAAGGCGGTGTCGATCTGGGAGCGGTGACGGCCTCGGCGAAGGTGAAAGCCTCCATCAATGCTTCCGTCGAAAAAAAGGAACAGGACATGGCGAGGAGCTATTTGGCCCAGTCCACGTCCCTCATGGGGGAGACCAATCGCGATGACTTCGTCCTCTATCGCTGCCACCGAGTGCACCTCTGGCGTTATCCCATCCTCGGATGGTTCAGCGTGCCCGAGGGAAAGACCAGGGAGGGGCAGACCTATTATCAGGTGTCCGTCCCCGAGTCGAGCGCGGAGGACCAGGCGGTGTACTTCATCTCGGGACGCAACGTGGGCTGGTATCACCCGACCCACATGAACGGCAACGTCCTCTCCTATCCGTCGGCCAGCGGGCAGATCGGTGATTACAAAAGCGAAAACCTGCTCTCCGGGCTCGTCACGCTCGACGTCGGCGGCGGCAACCGCTCCGTCCGGACCATCGAGTGGAACAGCGAGCAGGCTCGGGAGAAGCTCAAGTCACAGAGCGTTTTCATGGGCCTCGACCTTGAGGTGCAAAGCAGTGCCAGCGCCAAGGTGAAGATCTTCAAGGGGGACGTCACGGCGACGGCGACTTTCCACATGGATGAGCGGACCACCACCACCAGTTCGTCCAAGACCTCGGTGACGAAGCGGAACGCCTTTGCGGTGGAGGTTCCAGCGCTCTCGTCGCCCCTTGCCTACACGATCACGCCGCTCATGTACAGGACCGACAAAGGAGTTCTCAAGACGCCGCACCTCGCGGGAAACATCGCCGGGCAGACTGCCTGGAACGCGCGCTACGGTGCGGCTCCCGATCCGGCGCTCAATCTTCCCCGCCTCTGGCAGTATCGAAACGATACCTGGACGTGGCTGGAGGACGGCGACGGGACGAATCCCGAGGCGCGGAAGATCCGGGGCATCTTCTTCCGGAGGAAGAACGGGACCGATCTCGGAACCTCCATTCCCCTCGGTGAAGTCGCGGTCGTCGCCGTGCGCGTTCACAACTTCAGCCTGAAGGACTGTCCGTCCGTGGAGGTTCGTGCGGAGGTCGTTCCCTATGATCCGCAGACCAGCAAGACCACGGGTGATCCCGTCCGGCTGGAGAGCTTCCGGACGCCTCCGATCAACCGCTGGGGGACGTCGAGGGCCAACTGGGAGGAGGCGACGTTCCAGTGGAACACCGCTTCCTTCGCCGAGGGCAACTACAGGGTCCTCGTCACCGTGAATCCCGAAAGGGCGGTGGAGGAGCTTCCGGGGCGCGCCCTGAACGAGCCCTTCGACAACAATCGCGGATGGTACGAGGTCTTCCTGCATCGCAACCAGCAAGTTCTCGCCGCGGAGTTCGCCGAAAAGGGACGCGACCTCGACGAGGCGGCTCCGAACCTCGTGGCGGGGCTCGAGATCGCGAACACCCCCGAGGACGGACACTCCTTCGATCCCGAGGAGGTTGTCCTGCTTCGGGGAAGCGTCCGGAACGAAGGCGATGTGCCCACGAGCGACATCGTGCTCTTCTTCTTCGACGGGGACCCCGACCGGGGAGGAGCGGCCTTCGCCAGCCCCTTGATCCCTGGGATCAAACCGAACGAAACGTACTCCCTCACGGTGCCCCACACCTTCGAAACGCCGGGGTCGCGCCGGGTGTTTCTGCGGGTGGTGCCCAAGGTGGGCGATCCTCCCGAGGACAACACGGCGACGGTCTTCGTGCCGGTGAAGGGTGATTCCGGGTCGGGGTGTTCCGTCGGTTCGGCGGGTGCGGGCACAGCGGCGCTCCTGCTCGCGTTGCCGCTCTTCCTGCTGCGCTGCCGGTGAGAAGAGCGTCCTTCGCGGCTCCGGTGCAAAGGCTCCAGGACAGACAAGAGGAAGCAACGCGGGCTGGCGCGACTCCCGAGGAGGTGTGACATCTCCGGGACCGGCGCGACTCCCGCAGAGGCGTGACATCTCCGGGACCCGCGCTCCCTGTGTGAGCAACGCGGACTGATGAGATCCCCGCAGGCGCATGTATTCGCCCGCGGGGATCTCGTTTTCGCCGCCCCTGCCTGCCCCAAGGGCGCGGAGCGTTTCGCCGGAGCGGGGTGCGGGCGAAGAAAGCGGCGCATCCTTGCCGCTTCGGGCTCCGGCAGTTGTGTGCGTCAAGTTGTGCAAAAAGGTTTTCATGGTGTTTGGCGGCCGTCTGCGGCGATTAGCCACACTTTTCCAAGAGTGCCTTTTTGTGTTCGATCAACAGGTCCATGTTGAGGTAGCGACTGGACTCCAGCCACGCCTCGTGGGTTTCGACGCAAAGTGCCCGTATCAGGCGCTGACATGCATCGGTGTTTGGGAAGATACGGACGACCCGGGTCCTTCTCTTGATCTCTTCGTTGAGCCGTTCCAGCATGTTGGTTGACTTCAGATGCTTGTGATGTGCTCTGGGAAGCCGGTAGAAGGTCAGCGTCTCCTCTATGTTCTCCTCCACCCAGTCAACAAGCTTCGGATATTTCCTCTGCCATTTGGTGATCCAGGACGTCAGATCCCGGTGGGCCTCCATAATGTCCCGGCGGTCGTAGATCCAGCGGAGTTCCTGGAGACAATCGTCATCGGCCTTACGGGGCAGATGATCCAGAGCATTCCGCAGAAAATGGACGTAGCAACGCTGCCAAGATGCTTCGAGCAGGGTCTCTCCGATGGCCGAACGAAGTCCTGCGTGGTCGTCGGATACCACGAATTCGACACCGCGCAAACCCCGTAGCTTGAGCCCGAGAAGAAACTCTTTCCAACTGCTTGCCGTTTCACGGGGAGCCAATTCCACCGCCAAGATCTGCCGCTGCCCCTCCCGGTTGATTCCGATGGCGATCTGTACCGCCTGGGAACGGATAACTCCGTTCTCGCGAACTTTCTCGTAGCGAGCATCCAGAATCAAATACGGGTACTCTTCGTCAAGGGGACGGTTCGCAAAACGAGACAGGGCTTCATCGAGACCTTTGTTGATGGCGCTGATGCTGCTCGCGGAAAAACGATGTCCGCACAATTCCTCGGTGATCGCCGTCACTTTGCGCGTGGACACGCCCTGCACATACATTTCCGCCAGAGCCGCCACCAATGCCTTCTCACTGCGCTGATAACGCTCGAACAGTGCCGTGGAGAATTCTCCGTTGCGGTCTCTGGGAATCCGCAGTTCCAGCTTGCCGATTCGCGTGACCAGACTTCGGGTATAGTAGCCTGACCGATAACCCGTACGTTCTGTGTTGCGCTCATGTCGTTCGGCTCCAAGGAGTTCCGTCATTTCCCCGTCAAGGATTTCTTGCAGCACTTCCTTCATCAGGGTCTTCAGGGCGTCCGTTTCGTTCCCGAAAAGGGCTTTCATTCCAGCGAAACGACTGCTATGCTTCTTTCCGGTCATGGTGTATCGCCTCCTAAGGGCTAGGGTTGCTTGTGCGCTGCAGACAACCTACACCATGACCTTCTTTTTTTGAATCCCCCTCCGCAAGCACTTTTTGCACACTCTTTAGAGCATAATCGCTCCGGCCTCTGGGCGGCGCGTGTGCGCCCGGGGCTGTCTTCAGGGGTGGAAGGTCTCGTTCGGGCGTCGTGACACCGGTGCTTTTGCTGTCTCCGCCCGTCGCCGGGTGCTATACTTTTCGTGATGCCCGGCGCCTGGGGCGCCCTCGTGTGTTCCGGCCCGGCCCGTCCGGCCCGGGGACTCTGGGGATTTTCCACGGCGGGGCAGCCGACTTTCGGGAGGGAAGCGCGATGACGATGGCGACGTTTTTGGCGGTGGCGCGGGGGGAGCATCCCGCGGACCTCGTGCTTCGGGGGGCTCGGATCGCGAATGTCTTCACCCTGGAGTACGAGGAGGCGGAGGTGGCGCTCTGGAAGGGGCGCATCGCGGGCGTCGGAAAGGGATACCGGGGTGCGGTGGAGGAGGATCTCTCGGGGCTGGTGCTGGCGCCGGGGTTTTTCGACGGACACTGCCACATCGAGAGCACGCTCCTCACCCCCGCGGCCTTTTCGGAGCTGGCGGCGGTGCGGGGCACGGCGGCGGTGGCGGCGGACCCCCACGAGATCGCCAACACCTGCGGCCTCGCCGGAGTGGAGTACATGTGGCGCGAGGGGTTGGGCTGCCCGGTGGAGCTTTTCTACGCGGCTCCATCCTGCGTGCCCGCGTCACCCTTCGAGACGGCCTTCGAGACCCTGGACGCGGCGGCCCTGGCGACCTGTTTCGCCCGGGGGTGGTGCGACTCCCTGGGAGAGGTGATGAACTATCCCGCGGTGACGTCGGGGGACCCGGAGCTGTGGAGCAAGCTCTTCGCCGCGGGGTCCCGGGTGAAGTCCGGCCACGCGCCGGGGCTTTCCGGCGGGGAGCTTTGCGCCTACTGCGCGAGCGGCTGCGACTCGGACCACGAGAGCGTCACCGCCGCGGAGGGGCTGGAAAAACTGCGCCGGGGCATGTGGCTCATGATCCGCGAGGGGGCGACGGAGCACAACCTGGAGGAGCTGGCTCCCCTCGTGGCGGCGGACGAGGCCCGGTCGAGCCGGTGCATGCTGGTGAGCGACGACCTGACGGCCCGGTATCTGCGTGACCGGGGGCACATGGACGAGAAGATCCGCCTCGCCGTGCGGCACGGCATCTCGCCCCTGGCGGCGCTGCGCATGGTGACCCTCTCTCCCGCCTCGTATTTCGGGCATCGGGACCGGGGCGCGGTGGCGCCGGGATATGTGGCGGACCTGGTGGCGGTGGACGATCTCGAATCCTGCCGGGTCCGGCGGGTGTGGAAGCACGGGCGCCTCGTGGCGGCGGAAGGGCGCCTCGCCGCCCTTGCCGTGCCCCGGGCGATGCCTCCCGCAGGAGTCCCCCTCCGGGTCGCCCTGCCGCCGGAAGAGGCCTTCTCCCCTGCCGTGCCGAAGGGTGCACGGCTCCGGGTGATCGGCCTCCGCCCCGGGCAGGTGGTGACGGAGCACCGCGTCGTGGAGCCGTCGGTCCGGGACGGACGGGCGGTTCCGGAGGCGGCGCGGGATCTGGCGCTCCTCGCCGTGCTGGAGAAGAACCGGGGAACGGGGCGTCTTGCCCTCGGATTCGTCCAGGGGCTCGGGCTTCGCGAGGGGGCGCTGGGATCCTCCGTGGCCCACGACGCGCACAACTTCGTCGCCGCGGGCATGGATGCGGGATCCGTCCGGCGCGCCCTGGCGGCACTCGTCGCCGCGGGGGGCGGCCTGGTTGCCGTGCGGGGGGACGAGGTGCTGGCGTCGCTGTCGCTTTCCGTGGGGGGGCTCATGCACGCCGGAACGGCGGAGGAGGTCGTGGCGGGGCTCGACGCCGTGGAAGCCGCGGCGGCCCGGCTTGGAACGCCCCTCGATCACCCCTTCATGGCCATGAGCTTTCTCTGCCTCTCCGTGATTCCCGAGCTGAAGCTCGCCGACACGGGATACGTGGATTTGTCGAGGGGCGGAGCGCAGTCGCTCTTCGTGGAAGGAGCGTGAGGAGCATCCGCGGAGAGGAATGGCGGGGAGGACGAGCGTGGCATGGAACGCGAAGGAAGCGGCGCGGGAGAACGCGGAGATGGTGCGCACGGTGCAAAGACATGCCCTGAAGCGCGTCCGGACCACGGATGCACCGAAAAAGGGCACGGACGGCGGAAGAACCGCGCTTGAAAAATGGCGCCCGGCGCGGAAACGGCTGTGCACAGCGGACGCCAGCCGGGGGAACCGCAAGAACCGAACGTGTCGGGAAATCCGGGCCGCAGGCCGAGAACATTTTCTGAAAACATCTTCTGAAAAAACATTTTTTTGAGGAGGGAATCGCATGCTGTCCTGGCTCGAACGCCGTTTCTCCGTCCGTGAGGCGGGGAGTGACGGCAAGACGGAAATTCTCGCGGGCATCACCACCTTCATGACCATGGCCTATATCATCTTCGTGAATCCGAGCATCCTCTCCAACACGGGCATGCCCTTCGGCCCGCTCATGGTGGCCACCTGTCTGGCCAGCGCCCTGGCCACGCTCTGCATGGCCTTTCTCGCCAACTATCCCATCGCCCTGGCCCCCGGCATGGGACTCAACGCCTTCTTCGCCTTCGGAGTGGTGCTCGGCATGGGCATCTCCTGGGAGGTGGCGCTGGCGGCGATCTTCCTCGAAGGGGTGCTCTTCATCCTTCTCACCATGACCCGCCTGCGGGAGAGCATCGTCAACGGCATTCCCAAGTCCCTGAAGATCGGCATCTCCGCGGGGATCGGGCTCTTCATCGCCTTCATCGGCCTTCAGAGCGCGGGGATCATCGTGAAGAACGACGCGGTGCTCGTGGGGCTGGGGGATCTCAAGAGCACGCCGGTGCTCCTTGCCTTTCTCGGGTTCTTCCTCATGGTGGCCCTTGAGGCGCGGAAGGTGCGCGGCTCCATCCTGCTGGGAATTCTGGCCATCACGGCCCTCTCGGTGGTTCTGGGCGTGAGCAAGGCCCCGGAGGGAATCGTCTCCCTGCCGCCCTCCATCGCGCCCATCTTCGGCAAGATGGATTTCTCCATGGTGGGGAACGCGAATTTCTGGATCGTCCTCTTCTCCTTCTTCTTCGTGGATTTCTTCGACACCGTGGGCACCCTCGTGGGTGTCACGAACCGGGCGGGCATGCTCGACGCCAAAGGACAGCTCCCCCGGGCGCAGCAGGCCCTTCTCGCGGATGCCATCGGCACCACCGCCGGAGCCGTGCTCGGCACCTCCACCGTGACCTCCTACGTGGAGAGCGCCTCCGGCGTGGAGCAGGGAGGGCGCACGGGGCTCACCGCTCTGGTGACGGCACTCCTCTTCCTCGCGGCGCTCTTCTTCTCTCCCCTGGTCTCCATCGTCCCCGCCTGCGCGACCGCACCGGCGCTGATCCTGGTGGGCATCTTCATGATGATGGGCCTGCGGGAACTCGATTTCGACGACTGGACGGATTTCGTTCCCGCCTGCGTGGCGCTGCTGGTCATGCCCTTCTCCTACAGCATCGCCCACGGCATCGAGTTCGGCATCATCTCCTTCGTGGTGCTCAAGCTCGCCACGGGAAAGACGAAGGAGGCGAGCCCCCTGATGATCGGGCTCTGCCTCGTGTTTCTCGCCAAGGAAATCTTCGTCTGACGACGGATTTCTCCGGCGCGCCCGGAGAGGGACCCGGGCGCTCCCGGTTTCGGGATTCCGGCCCCGGAGGCGGAAGCGCGTGCAAGACAAGGCGGAACGAGCGACGAGCGCGGTGTTTTTTCGGGGTTACCCGGAAAAACACCGCGCTTTCTGTATGAAGACGTTGTGCGCTGACCGCGCTGTCTGGTTGCCGTGCCGTCCCTCGCCCTCGATGACGGCGAACGGAGCGCTGCAGCACCACGAGCGCTGGGACGGCAGGGGATACCCCGAAGGGCGCCGGGGGGAGGAGATCGATCTTTTCGCCCGCATCACCTGCGTGGCGGACGTGTTCGACGCCCTCACGCACCGGCGGGTCTACAAGTCGGCCTGGTCGCTCGAGGAAACCCTGGCTTTTCTGCGGCAAGAGGAGGAGCGGCACTTCGATCCCCAGGTGGTGGACTGCTTCTTCGCCAGCCTTGAGGAGATCCTCGCGGTCTTCCGAGCCTATCCGGACGACTGAGCCCGGCGGGGTGATTCCACGGGAAAGACCACGGTGGCGGAAAAGCCGCCGTCACTTGTGAAGGTTGCCGTGCCGTCGAGCTGTCGTGCGAGCCCCCGCACCAGGGTGAACCCCAGGCCGGAGCGGATTCGGCCAGTGTCGATGCCGGGAGGGAGCCCTACGCCGTTGTCCGCCACGGAAAGCCGCACCGATCCGTTTTCCACGGCGAGGTGGATCTTTAGCCGCGGTTCCGCCCCCGGCGCTCCGTCCTCTGCCGTCGGGGCGATCCCGGGTTCCGGGGATGGCCAGGCGTACTTGAGAGCGTTGGTGACCAGCTCGTTGACGATGAGAGCACAGGGAACGGCCCGGTGCAGGGAAAGCCGCACCGAAGCGGCGGTGACGGAGACCCGGGGCGGACGGGTCTGGGCGATGGAGAGGATGAGCCGCACCAGCTCGTCCAGGTAGTCCCCCATCTCCACGGCGCCGAGGTTCTTCCGGCCATAGAGGTGCTCGTGGAGAAGTCCCATGGTCCGCACCCGAGAGAGGGTCTGGTTGAGCGCCTCCAGGGCCTGGGAGTCCGTCACGCTCCCCATCTGGAGGGAGATGAGGCTTCCCACGACGGCGAGGTTGTTCTTCACCCGGTGATGGATTTCCCGAAGAAGTGTCTCTTTCTCCGCCAGCGATTCCTGCAGTGCCCGCTCCAGGGTCTTCTCCGCCGTCACGTCCGTGAAGAAGCTCTCCAGTTCGCCCCTCTCCCGGTCCACGCGCCCGCTCACGGAGATCCAGAGGGGCTTGCCGAAACGGTTCCGCCGTTCGAGGACGATGTTGCGGTTCCGCCCTTCCTCCAGCTCCTTCAGGTAAAAGGCACGATTCTCGGGGTTCGCGTAGCTCGCGAGCGTGTCGAACTCCCGGAGAAAATGTTCCCGGTTCTCGTAGCCGAAGATGCGCGCCGCCTCGTCGTTGGCGTCGAGGGTGCGCCCGTCCTTTGCGATGACGCGCACGATGCCCAGGGGGGCCAGGTCGAAGAGGGTGCGGTAGGTCCTCTCCCGAGCCTGCAGTTCCTCCCGGAGCAGGGCATTGCGCATCGCCAGGGAGACCGTGCCGAGAAGGCGGTAAAGCTCGTGCAGGGTGTACGCGTCGAGGAAACGCGGCACGTCGAGAAAGGCCAGAAACAGCACGCCCAGCATGCGCTCCTGGTCCGCCAGGGGGTAGACCAGCGCCGAGGCGATGCGATTCGTCCCCGGCAGATCGACGAAATAGGGCGAATGGGGATAGTCCCGGACGTAGAGGGGTTCTCCCGTGCGCAAGACCTGTCCTGCGGCGCCGTCGTGTTCGGAGAAGGACAGACCGACGAAGGGGCGCAGGATTCCCGAGGCGGCGCGGATCACATTGCGCTTTGTTTCCC
Organism: Aminiphilus circumscriptus DSM 16581; assembly: GCF_000526375.1. Lineage (NCBI taxonomy): Bacteria > Thermotogati > Synergistota > Synergistia > Synergistales > Aminiphilaceae > Aminiphilus > Aminiphilus circumscriptus. The sequence goes on from NZ_JAFY01000001.1 coordinate 42,988, forward strand.
GGTCCCAGACGCAGACCGAGACGTGTTCCGTGTTGAGCAGGTCGCCCAGGTGGCGGCACGCCGTGTCGAGCAGGGCGTCCGGCTCCAGATGTTTCAGCAGGCTTTCCGAGATGGCGTAGATGGTCGAAAGCTGGGCGTTTATGTGGCGGAGTCGGGCCTCCTCCATGACGCGGCCGGTGATGTCCGTCAACGTCGCCGCGGCGAGGGGCTCCGGGAGGAGATCCTCCAGGATGCTCAGAGAGACGAGGAAGGTGCGGCACTGGCCGTCCGCGCAGAAGATCTCCGACTCGAAGGCGAGGGAGTCCCGGAAGGTAAAGAGCTTCCGGAGGTGCCGTCGCCAGTGCATCGTCTCGGTGGAGCCCAGAAGCACCGAAACGGGCCTGCCCGTCAGGTCCTTGGCGCGAAAGCCTCCCAGAGCGGCGAAGGCGTTGTTCGCCAGGACGAAATGTCCCCGGGCGTCCAGAAGGAAACGGGGTGTCTCCTCCAGGAAGAAGAGGCGCTCCGTCAATGAGGAAGAGAGCGAACGGTCTTGGTTTTCTCCCTGAAAGGGCGTGTCCTGGTTGTTTTCGCGGGACGGTGGTTCGGGGTCGAAACCGTTTCCCGTCACGATGGATCCCCCTTTTTTCTCCACGAAACGAGGAAGGCGGTGTGGTGTCTGAACGGGTCATCGGAAAAAACGGAGGGCGCGCAGCACCCTGTCGCCGTCCACCTTCTCCTGTGCCTCTTTAGAGGACCATAGCACACTTCTTCGAAGGGGTCAATTGTGTACTCTTTTGACGTCTCCAAAGTGCCGGCTTTCGAAGCGTTTCCGGAATTGCCTCGAAGGAACAGTTCCGTGGAAGGAAGGAATCGTGAAAAGCACGTCCTTCCACGTTTCGCGAAAACGGCGGGAGGTGCATTCCTTCGTCCCTGCTTCAACCATGGTGATGTCCCTGTCACGTTCCGCGAAAAACAGAAGGAGGCGCATCCCGTTCCGAGGGCGGTGCGGAAAACACTGCCCTCTCGGAACAAGATGCGCCTCCTCCGTGCGGGGACGTGACACAGGCTGCTAGAGGTCCTTCGGTTTTTTCAGGTCCTTCTTGATCTCCTCCAGATAGGCCCGGCTCTCGTCGGAGAGGTTCGCCTCAAGAGGTGTGGGGGCATCGGCGCCTCCGGAGCCGGGGGAGAGATCGCCCTCCGTCAGGGGGGCCCAGCCGCCGCCAAGGGCCTTGAAGAGGCGCACGAGATTGGCGAGCATCTCCCCCTCGCTGATGGCCAGGGATTCCTCCAGGGCCAGCAGGGCGCTCTGGGCGCTGATGACGTTGTTGAAGTCCGTGAGGCCGTTGCTGTACTGGTCCTGGGCGACCTCGTGGGCCGTCCGCGCCGCCTCCACGCCGCGCTGCAGCGAGAGGCTGCGCTCCCGCTCCTGGGTCTCCGCGGTCAGGGCGTTGCGCACTTCCGCCACCGCATCCAGCACGGTCTGTTCGTACTCCGCCAGGGCCTGTTCCTGCCTGGCCGTCTGCACCCGGATGTTGTCCCGGATGGCGCCGCCGTGGAAGATGGGCCACACGATCTTGGGTCCGAAGCTGAAGCCGAAGCCGTCCGACGCGGAGAGTCCCCGGGTGGAGGAGAGCGACTCCAGGCCGACGGAGCCCAGAAGGTTCAGTTTGGGAAGAAAGTCTTTCTTCGCCGCGTCCTTGCGGGCCACCTGGGCGACCAGACGGCGTTCCGCCGCGTAGATGTCCGGACGCTGGCGAAGGGCGTTCGCCGGGATCCCCACCAGATCGACGGGCCTGGGTTGCGGCAGGGGCATGAAGACCCCCAGGGTGTCCCGCAGGCTTCCCGGAACCTGGCCGACGAGGATGGCCAGCCGGTTCAGCGCCTCCTCGATGCCCGCCTGAAGGGGCGGAATGGAGGAGCGGGTCCGCTCCATGGTGTACTTTGCCTGGTTCAGGGCCAGCTCGTCCGCCAGGCCGGAATCGACCTTGGACTGGAGCAGTTCCAGCGTGTCGAGCTGCAGCGCCAGGTTGTGCTCCGCCACGGAAAGGCGCTTCTGCAGCGTGCGGAGGCTGATGTAGTTCAGGGCCGTCTCGGCGGAGAGGCTCACCCAGGTGCTGTGCAGCGTTCCGTACTGGGCCTGCAGGTCCGCCTCGCTCGCCTTGATTTTTTTGGCCTGACCGCCGAAGAGGTCGATCTCCCAGGAGGCGTCGATGCCGAGCCGATAGTAGTCCGAAGGACCGATCTTCCTGCCCGTGCTCGACGCGTCCTCTCCCGTCTGGGAGTGCGTCATCGCGGCCCCGCTGTCGAGCCAGGGCAGGACGGCGGACTTGCTGATCCCCAGCGCCGCCCGGGCCTCGGTGAACTTGGCCCTGGCGGAGAGGAGGCTCCGGTTGTTCTCCAGGGCCGCCAGGACGAGCCGCGTCAGCGTCTCGTCCCCCAGGGCCTCCCACCAGCCCGCGAGCACCTCCGGGGACGGGGCTTCGGGCGCTTCCGTCGCGGCGAAGTAGGGCATGGGATAGCGCTTCGCCAGCTTCGTCCAGGCTCCCGCCGCGAGGTCCGCGTCTCCCGAGGCGGCCGGAACCGACGCGGCCCAGGCGCCGCAGGCGAGCAGGAGAAGGAGCCCCAGGGATGTGAGGAAAAGCACCGGTTTTTTCATGACCCTACACCTCTTTTTCCGTTGTGGCTTCGGGGTGCGCAAAGGCGCGGCGCACACCCGCCTTGATCTTCTCCCGGAAGGTCTGGAGGAAGACGTAGAGCCCGGGGATCAGGAAGATGCCCAGCGCCGTGGCCAGGCTCATGCCGAAGAACATGGTGGTTCCCACGTGGAGACGGCTTCCCGCCCCGGCGCCGCTCGCGAAGAGCATCGGCAGAATGCCGATGACGCAGGTCAGGGCGGTCATCATGACCGAGCGGAACCGTTCCGATGCGGCGATTCCCGCCGCTTCCAGGATGGATTTGCCGTGTTCGTCGTGCTGCTCCTTGGCGAACTCCACGATGAGGATGGCGTTCTTCGCCGCGAGCCCCACCAGCAGCAGGATGCCGAGCTGGGCGTAGATGCTCAGGGAGATCTTCATGACGAAGATGCCGACAAGCGCTCCCAGAAGTGCCACCGGCAGGGAGAGGATGACCCCCAGCGGCACGGACCAGCTCTCGTACTGGGCGACGAGGAAGAGGTAGCCGAAGAGGATGGCGATGGCGATGATGAGCCCCGTCTGTCCCTCGGCCTCCCGCTCCTGGTAGGTCACGCCGGACCACTCGAGAGCGTACCCCTCGGGGAGCGTCCGTGCAAGCTCCTCCATCTTCGCGATGCCCTGCCCGGAGGAGAAGCCCGGAGTGAGGAAGGCTGTGATCGATGCGCTGGGAAAGAGGTTGTAGCGGCTCACCGCCCGGGGTGCCAGGGTTTTGTGGAGCGCCACGAGGCTCTGCACCGGCACGCGGTCCCCCGCGGCGCCGGTGGTGTAGATGCTGCCGATGGCGTCCACCCGGTTCCGGTAGGGCCAGTCGGACTGGAGGATGACCTTGTTCACCGTGGTGCCGATGTTGATGTCGTTCACGTAGGCAGTGCCGAAATAGGTCTGAAGTGTCTTGTAGACGTTCTGCACCGAGACGCCCAGCATCTCCGCCTTCTCCCGGTCGAGATCCAGGTGAATGTGCGGCGTGTCCGCCGTGTAGGGGCTGAAGGCGTAGAGGAACTCCGGCGACTGGATGACCCGCAGCGTGAACTCGCTCAGGACCTGGGCGAGCCGCTGGGGATCGTTGTCGAGCCTGGACTGGAGCCGCACGTCCAGCCCGCCCGCGATGCCGAGCCCCTGGATGGCCGGAGGCGTGAACACGTTGATGTTCGCCTCGGGAATGGAGGCGGCGATACCCCGGATCTTGCCGACGATGCTCTGGAGGCTCTTGTCGGGGGTGCTTCGCTCGGACCAGGTGTCGAGGGCGACGATGATCGAGGCCACGTTCTCTCCCGAGCCTCCCATGAAGCTGTAACCCACGATGTCCATGACGAACTTGACCCCCGGGATCTGCCGGAGCGGCGGAAGGGCCTTCTCCATGACGGCCCGGGTCCGTGCCTGGGAGGCACCTTCGGGAAGCTGCACGATCATGAAGGCCGCTCCCTGGTCCTCGTCGGGGACGAAGGCCGTGGGGGTGGTCTTCATGATTCCCGTTGCCGTGGCGACCACCAGGCCGAAGAAGAGCAGAGTGACGAGGGTCCGGCGGGCGATCCACATGGAACCCGCCACGTAGCCGCTGGAGGCGCTGGAGACCACCCGGTTGAACCAGGCCAGAGGACCCCGCGTCTTGGGGCGGACGCCCTCGAGCATGTGGGCGCACATGGCGGGGCTCAGCGTCAGGGCCACCACCAGGGAGAAGACCACCGAGAAGGCGACCGTCACGGCGAACTGGCGGTAGATCTCGCCGGTGATGCCCCCCATGAAGGCCACGGGAACGAAAATGGCGAGAAAGACCAGTGTCGTGGCTGTCATTGGCCCCGTCACGTCCTTCATGGCCTGGATCGTGGCGGGCACGGCCTTCACCCGGTCGCGCTCCATGATGTAGAGCACCCGTTCCACCACGATGATGGCGTCGTCCACCACCGTGCCGATGACGAGCACGAAGGCGAAGAGGGTGAGGATGTTGATGCTGAAGCGGAGCACCAGAAGCCCGATGAAGGTGGCCAAAAGCGAGATCGGAATGGCCACCACGGGAACCAGCGTGACCCGCCAGTCCTGCAAAAAGACATAGCAGACCAGCACCACCAGCGAGAAGGTAAGGCCGAGGGTGAAGAGGATCTCGTGGATGGTCTCCTTCACGTAGTCCGTCGAGTCGTAGCCGATGACGAACTGCGTGTCCGCGGGAAGGCTCTTCTCCAGTTCGGCGAGCATCTTTTCCGTGGCCGCCATGGTCTCCAGGGCGTTTGAGTCCGCCGCCTGGGAAAGGGACATGAGCGCCGCCGGAGACTGGTTGAAGGCGGCCTCGAAGGTGTAGCTCTCCGCTCCCAGCTCGATCCGGGAGACGTCCTTCAGCTTGACCATGCCGCCGTCGGCGGTGGTCCTGAGGACGATGTTCTCGAACTGCCGCACGTTTTCCAGACGCCCCCGGGTGGTGAGCGTGTAGATCAGGGGGGTGTACTCGCCGGCCGGCGCGGCGCCGATGGCGCCCAGAGAGGCCTGCCGGTTCTGGCTGGAAATGGCGTCGGCCACGTCGGAGGTCCCGAGTCCCAGGGAGGCGAGGCGTTCCGGATCCAGCCAGACCCGGATGCTGTACTTCGCCGCGAGGACTTCCGCGTCGCCGAGGCCGGGAACGCGCTTCAGGGCGTTCCGCACGTTGTTGTAGGCGTAGTCCGCAAGGAAGAGGGCGTCTCGTGTGCCGTTGGGGGAGATGACCGCGAGAAAGCCCAGCATGTCCGAAAAACGGGCCTCCGTGGTGATCCCCCGGGACGTCACCTCTCCGGGCAGCAGGGGTGAGGCCTGCTGGACGCGGTTCTGCACCTTCACGAGGGCCATGTCCGTGTCCGTCCCCGTCTTGAAGGTGACCGTCAGGGAGTAATCCCCGGTGTTGCTCGACGTGGAGCTCATGTAGATCATGTCGTCAACGCCGTTGATCGCCTCTTCGAGGGGGATGCCCACCGTGTTGGCCAGTGTCTCCGCATCGGCTCCGGGATAGCTCGCCGAGACGGTGACCTGGGGGGGCGCCACGTCGGGATACTGTTTCACCGGAAGATTGAACGCCGCGATGACCCCCGCCAGAGCGAGGACCACCGCGATGACCATGGCGAAGCGGGGTCGTTCGATGAAGAATTTGGAGAACATGGATCAGTCGCTCCCCTCTGCGGAGGCGGTCTTGTCACCGCTCACGTCGGCGGAGACCGTCTGCGGATCGTAGTCCGATTCCCGGGCGCGCTCCGCGGGTGTCTTGGTGCCGTTTCCGTTCGTCGCCACCTGGGCGGGACTCACCTTCATCTCCGGGCGGACGGACTGCAGCCCCAGAAGAATGATGTGCTCGCCCGGTTCGAGCCCCGAGGCGACTTCGCTCACCCGGCCGAAGGCCGCGCCGAGCCGAACGGGGCGCTTGTGTGCCACGTTTTCTCCGTCCACCACGTAGACGAAGTCCCCCGCGCTGTCCGCGAGGATCGCCTCCTGGGGAATGACGGGCACGGTGCGGGAGGTGACGGGTTTGACGCTCACCCGGACCATGCTGCCGGGAACCAGGGCCCCCCGGTCGTTTTTGAAGCGCAGGGCCACGGAAATCGTCCCGGTCTTCGCGTCCATGACGTTGTCTTCGAAATCCCGGGTGCCCTTTTCAGGGTAGGCGTCTCCGTTGGGAAGGCGGATCGCCGCGTCGTAGACGTTCTCGGCGGAGCGGAACGCCTCGAACTGGTCGAGATAGTCCCGGTCGGGGAGGGAGAAGGTGACGCGCACCGGATCCATCTGCACGATGGAAGTGAGCGTGCCGCTCGAAGGCGTCACGTAGTTTCCCCTGGTGAAGTTGACCTTGCCGGCCTTTCCCGAGATGGGCGCGGCGATCCGGGTGTAGCCCAGGTCGATCTGGGCCAGTTGGAGCGACGCCTTGGCCTGTTCCACCGCGGCCCGGTTCTGGAGAACGTCGCTCTCCGCCTGGTCGAGATCCGTCGCGGAGACGCTCCGTGCGTCCGCGGCCTTCAGGCGCTTGAGGTACTTGGACGCCCGGTCGAGCGTCGCCTCCGCCTTGGCGAGTTCCGCCTTGCGGAGCGCCACGGTGGTCCGGTACTCTTTGCTGTCGATGGTGAAGAGGAGATCCCCCGCCTTGACCATGGAGCCTTCCTTGAAATGAACCTCCTCGATGATGCCGCTGATCTGGGGCAGCAGGGAGACCGTCTGGATGGGCTCCACCCGCCCGACGTACTCCCGGCCCACCGCGAGGTCCGCCTTCTCCACGGTGTGGAGAATGACCGTGGGCGCCGGAGGCGCCATGGGCATGGTCGCCTGCGGTTTCGCCGCCTTGTCGCCGCCGGGGAGCACCGCGAGAGCGCTCTTGAGCTGGGGGGGGAGGTACGGTTCGAGGTAGGGTCTCCCGAAGTAAATCCCCGCCGCGAGAAGAAGCATCAGAAGGAAGAGCGTTCTTCCCGTTCTGCGCTTCGGCCTGCCCGTTCCGCTGGTGCCGTTCGTTCCGTGTCCGCTGTGCTGTTCCGGCGCTGTCATGCTGTGGTGCACCTTCCCTTCCTGTCGTCCTGTCGGTTCGTCGCGTCGCTCCGGAGAGCCTCCGTCGTCGCGTTCGTTCTTGCGTCGTGGTGTTCCGTTCCGCCGTCCTGGGCCCGGTGGCGTGTCGCTTTGCGGGAAGCATCTCCGCGGTTTTCGGAAGAGGCGCCACATCCTGTTCCGGGCGCCTCCGCGGCAATGGCGCCGTGCGCGCAGAGTCCCTGGAGCAGAATGGTTTTCACGGCCTCGGCGAACCCCTCTCCGGGAATGTCCAGTTTGTCGAAGACGAGCTGCTTCGCCAGTCCCACGATGGTGGCGTTCACCACCGCCTCGCCCAGCGTTGGGTCGATGGGGCGGAAAATGCCTTCCGCGGCACCCCGGGCGATGACCTTCCGGATGAAAGTCCGCACCTCCGTCAGGGGCGGATGGTGCGCGGCACAGTCATGGCCGAGTTCCCGATCCTCGTGATAGGCCTGGATCAGCGCGGCGATGACGTGACGGTCCCGGTGAAAGCCCGAGAGCGTCTCCTCCAGCACCCGGGTCAGGAGCGCGACGGGGTCGCCCTTCTCCACGTCCAGAGAGGCCACGAGGTGCCGCAGATTCGCGGTGTTGCGCTCCACCACGGCCCAGAGAAGCTCCCGCTTGTCCCGAAAATAGTTGTAGACCGTGCCCTTGGCGATGCCCACCGCCTGGGCGAGGCGCTCCATGGTCGCCCCTTTCCACCCCTCCTGAGTCAGCAACTCCTCCGCGGCGGCCAGGAGGGACTCCCGCATCATGGATTCCACAAGAGCTTTCTTCTTCTCCGAGAGACGCGCCATCTCTTCCTCCCCTCACGGTGTATCGAGAATCTCAACGGTACCGGCGCTCCGGTCGCGGCACATCTTCGCCGCACGTCGCCGTAAGAAAATGACCGATGTTTTTTTAAATGACCAAGGGTTGCGAGGCGCAATTTTACGCTTCGTTTTCCACCTTGTCAACGACCATTATGCCTGTTTCTGCACAGATGGTCGGGCCGGAGGCGGCGCACCGTGGAGGCCTGTGCGTCCCTTGCGGAAACGCGCTATACTGAGCAGGGGTTTGCCGCAGGGCAGTGCAGTCGGGGCGTGTTCAGAACGTAGTCGGGGCGAAAGGCGGTGTTCAGAACATGACGGGGACGGGTCGCAGGAAAGGACGCTTCGGATCGGAAGAGACCGGAGGGTGCGCATTCCGGCGGAATGTCCCGCCGGGGGCGTGGCGTGCGGCGGTGCTTTGCGTGCTCTGCCTGGCCCTGGGGGCGGGATTCCTCTCTCCTCCCGCCGCTGCGGGAGCTGCGGACACGGAGGCCTACATCAACGGCGTGCTCACCTTCTTCGGCGGTAACGAGGAGGCGGTGCGGGCAAAACTCGGCGAGCCCCGGCTGGTCCGAGAACGGAAGCAGCAGAACCGCCACGACGCCTCCCTCACGGATGTGGTGGTGACCCTTCTCTATTCCGAGGCGGAGGTTTCTTTCTATCGCATGGAGGCCGGGGGCGAGCTGCCCCTTACGGTGCGCGTCTTTTCGCCGAAGATGACGCTTCCGGGAGGGCTCCGGGTGGGTTCGTCCCTGTCGCAGGTTCGCGCTCTCCTCGGCGAGCCCACCGGCGAGGACGAGGGAGTGCTCCTCTACGAGACGGAGAGCGGCTACACGAACCTCGTGATCCGGTATTACCGCGACGCCGTCACCGAGATCGAGGCCAATTCCTGGCCGGATTAGGACATTCCGTTCCGTCAGGGCGAAAGGGATGTGTTGCGCTCTCTTCGGGCAATGCACGGGAGGGCTTGCGCAGGTGTGTTGAAGACATGACGTTCCGGATCGGGGTTCGGGAACGTTTGCCGGGACATCGTTCGGACCGGTGAGGAAGCGTGCCGCTCCCTGCCGGCGACAGAGGCCCGGTGGAAGCGGCATTTCAGAAAAAACTGCTCCGGGCGTCGCGGTTTTTTCGCAGCCGTTTTGTGGTGGTGGTGAGGGTGACCGTTGCGGTGGTCGCTGCGATTGCGACGGCCGTCGGGGTATGCGAAAAGGGACCTCAGGGGAGTGTTGCGGAAAGGCTGCGTTCGGACGAGGATGAAGCTGAGGACGAAGATGAGCATGAGGATGGAAAAGGAGTGATGTCGGATGTATTCTACGTTGGAGCGCTTTTTGAACTATGTTACGTATGATACCCAGTCCACGGATGAAGCTGCGGGGGTGCCCAGCACTCCCGGCCAGATGGTGCTGGCGGAGGTTTTGGCGAAGGAACTCGAGCAGCTCGGCGTGCAGGACGTTGTGGTGACGGAGAACGCCTATGTCACGGGCTCTCTTCCCTCCAACATCGCGGATCCCGCCAAGCGGAAAAAGGTGCCCGCCATCGGCTTCATCGCGCACCTCGATACCGCCACGGAGGTGACGGGAAAGAACGTGAAACCCCGGGTAGTGAAAGGCTACGACGGAGGAGACGTGATTCTGAACGAGGCGGAAGGACAGGTGCTTTCGCCGCGGGACTTTCCCTTTCTGAAGGACTGTGTGGGGAAAGATCTCGTGGTGACCGACGGCAACACCCTGCTCGGAGCGGATAACAAGGCGGGAATCGCGGAGATCATGGGCGCGCTGGACTATCTCGTCGCGCATCCCGAGGTGGAACACGGCACCGTGAAGGTGGCGTTCACTCCCGACGAAGAGGTGGGACACCTGGCGAAGTTGCTCGACATTGAGGCGTTCGGTGCGGACTTTGCCTACACCCTTGACGGAGGACCTCTGGGGGAACTCTGTTACGAAAACTTCAACGCCGCCAACGCCACCGTGGAAATCCGGGGGCGGGCGGTGCATCCGGGGAAATCCAAGGGATTGATGCTGAACGCCATCACCCTGGCCCAGGAATTCAATGCCCTTTTCCCCCCCGCGGAGACCCCGAGCACCACGGAAAACTATGAAGGCTATTATCATTGCATGGAAATGCGCGGGGTAGTGGAACATATGACGCTGAAATACCTCATCCGGGATCACGACGCGGAGAAGTTCGAGGCCCGGAAGGACTTCATGAGAAAAGCGATACGCTGGATGAACGAGAAATACGGAGAAGAGCGCTTTTCGCTCTCCATGTCGGATCAGTACAGAAACATGCGGGAGAAACTGAAGGAGCGCATGGACATCGTGGAAACCGCCATGGATGCCATGAGAGAGATCGGGGTGGAGCCCCGGATCATTCCCATGAGGGGCGGTACCGACGGAGCCGCGCTTTCCTGGCGGGGGCTGATCACGCCGAATCTTTTCGCGGGGGGCTACAATCACCACGGACGCTTCGAATTCATTCCGGTGCAGTCCATGGAGAAAGCCACGGAGATGGTGCTGAAGATTCTCGAACTCTACGTTCGCCGGAGCGAAAACGCCTGAGTGGGTGCGACGCGGCGGAACGTTGCCTGCGACAGGGGGGATGCCCGGAAAGGAATTTTCGCGAGCAGGGCCTTTTCTTGAGAAGGCACGCTGTCTTTGGAAAGTAGGGGTGTCGAACGAAGTCCGATTGTGGAGAGATGATGAGGTGAATCGAATGAAGAACGGAATGAAGAAAAGCGTTTTCGCAGTACTGGTCTCTGTTCTCGTCTTCGGTCTTTGCAGCATCGGGTGGGCCAAGGACACCCTCGTCGTGGCGGATCAGTACGATGCCACGACCATGGATCCCATCCGTCACAACGATATGCCGAGTGCCCGAGCGTGCCATTCCATCTACGACACGCTGGTCTTCCTTAACAGTGACGGGACGGTTCGCGCCGGACTCGCGGAATCCTGGGAATTTCCGTCGGACACGGCCTACAAGATGCATCTTCGCAAGGACGTGGTGTTTCACAACGGAGAGAAGATGACCGCCAAGGATGTGAAATACTCCCTGGAGCGGGCCACCACGGATCTCGGAGCGTCCATCAAGACCTACTCCCAGAACCTCGACAACGTGGAGATCGTGGACGACTACACGGTGATCATTCACCTGAAGCACCCGGACTACTCCTTCTTCCCCTCCCTCAGCCACAGTTGGGGTTCCATCCTCAACCAGAAGGCCGTGGAGGAGGCGGGGGACAACTACGGCATGCAGCCCGTGGGAACCGGGCCTTTCAAGTTCGTGAGCTGGCAGAAGGGGAACAAGTACGTTCTCGAGCGTTTCGACGCGTACTGGGGTCCCAAGGCGGGGGTCGCGAAGCTCGAAGTCCGCTCCATACCGGAACCCACGAGCCGCGCCATCGAGCTCGAAACCGGCGGAGTTGATATCGCCTACCCCATCACCACGAACGACATCAAGCGTATCGAAGAGAATAAAAACCTGGTGCTCTACCGGGTACCCCAGACGTCCGTGACCTACATGGGGTTCAACCTCTCCAAGAAGCCCTTCGACGATGTGCGCGTCCGCAAGGCCATCGATCTGGCGTTGGACACCGTGGGCATTCAGGCGGCGGTGTATCGCGGAGTCGGCAAAGTGCCCACGTCCCTTGTCCCCGGAGCGGTGAAATACTCCATCGATTCCGAGCTTCCCAAGCACGAGCAGGATGTGGAAGCGGCCAAAAAGCTCCTGGAAGAAGCGGGCATGAAGGATCTCCGCATGGAAATCTGGACGAACGAGCGGAAGGAGCGCGTGGATTCCGCCACCATCATCCAAGCACAGCTGCAGGAAATCGGCATCACGTCGGAGATCAAGGTGTTGGAGTGGGGAGCCTACCTCAGCGGCTTGCAGGAGAAGAAGCATGACATGTTCCTGCTCGGCTGGGTTTCCACCGTGCCGGATCCCAATTTCGCCGTTTCGGGGCTTCTCGAGTCCACCTCGGGAACGAACTTCACCTTCACCAGTGACGCGAAGCTCGACGAATACCTCGCCAAGGGGCGCGGCACGCCGGACGGAGAGGAACGCGCCAAAATCTACAAGGAGCTCCAGCTCTACATCAACGAGCTGCATCCCATGGTGTACATCCACAACGACGAATCCATCGCGGGAGCCCAGAAAAACGTGAAGGGCTTCGAGATCCGCGGCAACGAGGTGCACTCTTTCCGGCAGGCCTCCATCGAGGAGTAACGCACCTGCGACGCACGTTGTTCCGCACATCCTTTCCGTTTTCGGGAGGGTGCGGTTTTACGGCGAGGGGGGGGAAACCCCCCTCGCCGTTTCCCGAGTCGTAAAAAGAACAAAGGAGGGGACACTTCGTGCTACGCTACGTCGTTCGACGCATCCTGTTTTTGATACCTGTTTTCCTGGGGGTGACGTTCTGCGTTTTCACGTTGCTTTATCTCACTCCGGGAGACCCCGCACGAATGGTCCTCGGGGATCTGGCGACGGAAAAGGCCGTGCAGGAATTCCGGGACAAGGAGGGGTTGAACGATCCCTTTCTGGTGCAGTTCGGAAGCTACGTCTACAAAGCGGCGACCAAGGGGGACATCGGGCGCTCCTACATCACGAAACGCCCCGTGATGGAGGAAATCCTGACGGCCTTCCCCTACACGATAAAGCTGTCAGCCCTGTCCATGCTGATCTCCATTCTCATCGGCATCCCCTGCGGCATTCTCTCCGCCATCAGACAATATTCCATCTTTGACGTGGTCACCATGATCTTTGCCATGATAGGGCTCTCCATGCCCGTTTTCTGGCTGGGGCTCCTGCTGATCCTCCTCTTCTCCGTGCAGCTTCACTGGCTTCCCTCATCGGGATTCGACACGTGGCAGGCCATGATACTGCCTTCCCTGGCCCTTTCCGCCCAGGCCATTTCCATCATCACCCGCATGACCCGCTCCTCCATGCTCGAAGTCATCCGGGCGGACTACATACGCACCGCCCGCGCCAAGGGTCAGAAGGAATCCGTCGTCATCTGGGTGCACGCGCTGTACAACGCCCTGATTCCCGTGGTGACCGTCTGCGGCCTCCAATTCGGCGTGCTCCTCGCGGGAGCCATCCTCACGGAATCCATTTTCGCCATTCCCGGCATAGGGCGCCTCATGGTGGAATCCATCAAAATGCGTGATTATCCCGTCGTACAGGGAGGCGTGCTCTTCGTGGCGATAACCTTCAGCCTGGTCAATCTCTTCGTGGATCTCGTCTACGCCTATCTGGATCCGCGGATCAAGGCACAGTACAAGTAGGGGGGAAAAAGATGAATACGGCCATAGAACAAAGAAAGAAACGAACTCCCCTCATGGAGGTGCTCTTTCGCCTGAAGAAAAGCCCCCTCGCCATGGTGGGGCTCCTGGTGGTGATCCTTCTGGTCGTCGTCGCGCTCTTTGCGAACGTCCTGGCTCCCTACAGCTATTCGAAACAACATCTGACGCATATGTTCGAAGGCCCGTCGAAGAACTTTCTCCTGGGGACGGACGAGTTCGGCCGGGATATCCTGAGCCGCCTCATCTACGGAGCGCGCATCTCCCTCATGGTGGGCTTCATCGCGGTGAGCATCGCCCTTTTGGCGGGGGGAGTGCTGGGGCCATTTCGGGGTACTACGGAGGGTGGATCGACAATGCGATCATGCGGGTGATGGACGTGCTGCTCTCCATTCCGCAGACCCTTCTCGCCATCGCCATCGCGGCGTCTCTCGGTCCCGGGCTCTTCAACCTGATGATCGCCGTGGGGGTCTCCTCCATGCCGCAATATGCCCGGATCGTCCGAAGCTCGGTGCTCTCCATACGGGGCATGGAGTTCATCGAAGCGGCCCACGCGGTGGGCTCTTCGGACATGCGCATCATCTTCAAGCATATCCTGCCCAACAGCATGGCCCCCATCATCGTGCAGGCGACTCTGGGAGTGGCCTTCGCCATTCTGAACGCCGCAGGGCTTTCCTTCATCGGGCTGGGAATCCAGCCCCCCTATCCCGAATGGGGCGCCATGCTTTCCGGAGGGCGCCAGTACATCCGGGATTACCCGCACCTCACCCTCTACCCCGGGCTTGCCATCATGATCACCATTCTCGCGCTCAACTTCCTGGGGGACGGTCTTCGGGACGCTCTCGATCCCAAACTCAAACGTTAAGGAGACCCGGAGATGAAGCCGACAGCGAAAAACGACCGCATTCCCGCGCCCGAGGAACGTCTTCTTCTGGAAATCCGGGACCTCGTGATCCACTACGAAACCGACGACGGCACGGTGCACGCCGTGGAAAACCTGGATCTCCGGCTCAAGCGGGGCGAGACCCTCGGGTTCGTCGGAGAAACGGGAGCCGGAAAGACCACCACGGCCCTCGGCATCATGCGCCTCATTCCCTCCCCTCCGGGAGTGATCAAATCGGGAAAGATTCTTTTTGAAGGCGAGGATCTCCTGGAGAAGAGCGAGGCGGAAATGCGCGCCATCCGGGGGGACAAGATCGCCATGATCTTCCAGGATCCCATGACCAGCCTCAATCCGGTGATGACCATGGGAAAACAGATCGCGGAGGTCGTCAAACTCCACAGAAAGGTCTCGGAGAAAGAGGCCCTCGCCATCGCGGGAGACATGCTGGAACTCGTGGGCATACCCCGGGAGCGCATCCATGAATATCCCCACCAGTTTTCCGGAGGCATGAAACAGCGGGTGGTCATCGCCATCGCCCTGGTGTGCGACCCGAGCCTCCTGATCGCGGACGAACCCACCACGGCGCTCGATGTGACCATTCAGGCCCAGGTGCTGAACCTGATGAAAAAGCTCAAGCAGCAGTTCAGCGCGTCCATGATCCTCATCACCCACGACATGGGCATCGTGGCGGATATCTGCGATACCGTGGCCATCATGTACGCCGGACGGGTGGTGGAATATGCGGACAAGGCATCCCTCTTCACCTGTCCCGTGCATCCCTATACAGTGGGGCTCTTCGACTCCGTCCCCGACCTGGAGGACGACAAGGAGGAGCTCAACGTCATTCCCGGACTGATGCCGGATCCCATGGACCTTCCCCAGGGCTGCACCTTCCATCCCCGGTGCCGTTTCGCGGTGGAAGCCTGCCGTCTGGAGAAACCCGCCATGAGAGAAGTCGCGCCGGGGCACTTCGTGGCCTGTCCGGTACGGGCGAAAATGCTCCGGGAGCATCCGGAGAAGAACGCCGGAAACGAAGGGGAGAACTAGGATGAAGACGACACAGGAAACCACTCCCTATATCGACGTACGGGGGCTGAAGAAATATTTCTCCACCAAGCGCGGCACGCTGCATGCGGTGGATGACGTGGACCTCTTCATCAATCGGGGGGAGACCCTGGGGCTCGTGGGGGAATCGGGCTGCGGCAAATCGACGCTCGGACGCTGCCTGATCCGTCTTCTGGAGCCCACCGCGGGAGAGATCCGGGTGAACGCCGAGGATGGCAAGGGGACGGACATCACCGGTCTGGGAAAAGCGAAAATGAAGGAGATGCGCAAAAAACTCCAGATCGTTTTTCAGGACCCCTACGCTTCTTTGAACCCTCGTCTTCCCGTGTGGGAACTCATCGCGGAACCTCTCCGGGTGAACAGCTTCTGCAAGAGCAAGGAGGACATGCAGAAACGCATCCGATATCTCATGGACGTTGTGGGGCTTGCGGAACGCCTGGAAAACACCTATCCCCACGAACTCGACGGAGGACGCAGGCAGCGTATCGGCGTCGCGCGAGCGCTTGCGCTGGAACCCGAGTTCATCGTTCTCGACGAGCCCGTGTCGGCCCTTGACGTCTGCATCCAGGCCCAGATCCTGAACCTGCTCCACCGCCTGCAGAAGGAGTTTTCCTACACCTATCTCTTCATCTCCCACGACCTGAGCGTGGTCAAGCACGTTTCCGACCGGATCGCGGTCATGTACCTCGGAAAAATCGTGGAGACGGGAGAATATCGGGAACTCTTCAGAAAGCCCCTGCATCCCTACACGCAGGCGCTTCTTTCGGCGATTCCCGTGGCGAAGCTCAACGTGGCGCGGGAACAGATTCTTCTGGAGGGCGATGTGCCGAGCCCCGTGAATCCTCCTCCGGGGTGCCGTTTCATGCCCCGCTGCCATTACGCCCAGGAAATCTGTTCCAGGGAGCTGCCGAAGCTCCGGGAACACGAGCCGCAGCATTTCGTCGCGTGCCATTTCACAGGCAACCTGCAGCCGAAGACAAAATGACGTAACCGCGCCGCCGCGCCAGGGCCCGGCGGCGTTTTTGTGCAACGTGACCGGCCTGCCCGGCTCTAGAAGCTGATGTTCTTGAAGGCCTCGGTCTGGGCCTTGATGGCCTTTTCCACGGGAAGGCGCTCCATGCTGCTGGCGCCGTAGAAGCCGTGCACGTGTTTGCAAGTCCGGAGGATGAACGCCGCGTCCTCGGGCTCGGCGATGGGGCCGCCGTGGCAGAGGACGAGCACGTCCTTGCGGACGCGCAGGGCCGCCTCGGCCCAGGCGTCGATGAGTTCCGCACACTGGGGCAGCGTCTTCGCCGTGGCGGCGCCGATGCTTCCCTTGGTGGTGAGCCCCATGTGGCAGACGAGGATGTCCGCTCCCGCGGCGGCCATGGCGGCGGCGTCCTCGGCGGAGAAGACGTAGGGGGTGGTGAGAAGCCCCATTTCGCCGGCCCGGCGGATGGCCTCCACCTCAAGGGCGTAGCCCATGCCGGTCTCCTCCAGGTTGGCCCGAAAGACCCCGTCGATGAGTCCCACGGTGGGGAAGTTTTGCACGCCCGCAAAGCCCAGGTCGAGGAGCTGCCGAAGGAAAACGTCCCAGATGACGAAGGGATCCGTGCCGTTGATGCCCGCCAGCACGGGGGTTTTCTTCGTCACGGGGAGCACTTCCCGGGCCATTTCCAGCACGATGTCGTTGGCGTTGCCGTAGGCGAGCAGCCCCGCAAGGGAGCCCCTCCCGGCCATGCGGTACTTGCCGGAGTTGTAGATGACGATGAGGTCGATGCCTCCCGCCTCCTCCCATTTGGCGGACATGCCTGTTCCCGCGCCGCCGCCGATGATGGGAATCCGCCGCTCCGCCATCTCGCGGAAGCGCGTCAGAAGGTCCGCCTTGTTCCATCTTGCCATGAGATGTCCTCTCCTTTCCCAATGTTCCTGTTCTGTGTTCCCGGATCTGCCGCGTTGCGGCGAGGTCTACGCGATCTCCCGGAAGGCCGCCACGAGAGCGGCGGCGAACTCGGGATCGTTGATGTTGTGCGGCAGGGAGACGAGTTGTCGCGACGGAGTCTGCACCACGTTGGCCTTCAGGGTCTCGAAGAGGGCCGCGTCCGCCTCGGGATCGTAAAAGGGAAGGCCCGGCGCGTCGATCATGGAGACGCCCTTCTCGGGGAGGAGGAAGCGCACCGGCCCCTCCATGCGGTTGAGCCGCTCCGCGATCCATTCGCCCATGCGGCGGTTTTCCTCGGGGGTGGTGCGCATGAGCGTCACCTGGGGGTTGTGCACGTGGAAGAGGCGGTCCCGGTAGCGCTCGGGAACGGTGTCCCGGGCGCCGAAGTTCACCATGTCCAGGGCGCCCACGGAGCCCACGTAGGGAGTGCGGGTGCGGATCACCGCGCCGAAGCGGTCCTCCGTGCAGGGAAAGACGCCTCCCATGAGCAGGTCGCACACTTCCGTGGTGGTGATGTCCAGCACGCCCGCGAGGAGCCCCGAGTCGGCGAGCTTCTCCATGGACTGGCCTCCCGTGCCGGTGGCGTGGAAGACCAGGCAGTCGTATTCCGTTTCGAGGGCCTTGCGCACCATGTCCACGCAGGGGGTGGTGACGCCGAACATGGTCATGCCCAGGGCTGGGCGGTCCTGTCCCTCCGGAACGGGGTTTTGGATCATGCCCGCCAGAGCGTGGGCGGCGTTGGCGAGCACCACCCGGGAGATGCGGTTGATGCCCGCCACGTCCGTCACGGAATAGAGCATGCAGATGTCGTTGGGGCCCACGTAGGGGGCCACGTTGCTCGATGCCACGGTGGAGACCATCATCTTGGGCACGCCGATGGGGAGGGTGCGCAGGCCCGTGCAGACCAGGGAGGTGCCTCCGGAGCCGCCGAGGCCGAGGACGCCCCCCACGTCGGTGCGGCTCGCGAGAAAGGCCGCGAAGGCGGCGGCCATGTCCGCCACGGCGCGCCCGCGGTCGTCGGCGGTGTCGAGAAAGTTTGGGTCCGTCGGCGAGAAGGCCGCCACCTCCCGGTTGGTCACGTCGGGCTTTCCCCTGGGGGCGCGGATGCCCACGTCCACCAGCAGGGTCGGAACGCCCTGGGCCGCGATGAGATCCCGCACGTAGGCGAGATCCTCGTACTTGGTGTCGCAGGTTCCCACTACATAAGCTTTCTTCGTCGTCACTGCCGTCGCCTCCTTTTCGTTCTCCTCCGTCGTCTCCTTATAGACCGGACGCTCCGGACCGCTCTTCTGACGCTCTTTCGTCCTTGAGAAACCCTGAGTAAAGGGTTTTTCTTCCTCGATTGGACCGCATGGCGTTTTTTCGAGGTCGGCGTGGCATTTTTCAGAGGTTCCCCTGACTTGAGGATGCACCGAGGGGGCTTTCGTTTTCCTAGGGGGCGTGGAGCCCGGGAATCAGGCCTTACCGCAGCGAATTCAGAATGGCGAGCACCTCGTCCTTGCCGAGGGGGACGAAGGCCCCCACCGGCCCTTTCTCCACGGCTTTGGCGGCCATCTCCTCCAGACGGTCCGCGGGGACGCCCAGCTCCGCCAGGGTGAGGGGCAGGCCGCAGCCCCGGATCCACGCCTCCAGGCGGCGGATGCCCTCCAGGGCGGTGTCCTCCAGGTCGAAGGGATTCATGTCTACGTCCATCACCCGGTGGGCGAACTGGGCGAATCGGGGCACGTCGTGGGAAAGGACGAAGCGCATCCACGCCGGAAAGACCGCCGCGAGCCCTGCCCCGTGGGGAACGTCGTAGATGGCGGAGAGTTCGTGCTCGATCTTGTGGGAGCCCCAGTCGCCGAGGCGTCCCGTGTCGAGGATGCCCGAGTGGGCGTTGGTGGCGCTCCACATGAGTTCCGCCCGGGCGGCGTAGTCGTCGGGCTTCGCCAGCGCCCGGGGGAGGTTGGCGAGGATGGTCTTCATGGTGCCCTCGCAGAGCCGGTCCGTGAGTTCCACGTCGCGGTCGTTGGTGAAGTAGCGCTCCAGCACGTGGGCCAGCATGTCCATGGCGCCGTAGCGCGTCTGGTCCGCGGGGAGGGAGAAGGTGAGTTCCGGGTTGAGCAGGGCGAAGCGGGGGCGGAGGATCGTGCCCTTGCAGCTCCGCTTGTACCACCCCTTCTCGTTGGTCACCACCGAGGTGGGGCTCGTCTCGCTTCCCGCGGCGGGAATGGTGAGCACCACTCCCACGGGCAGGGCCCTTTCGGGAACGGCCGTCTCGTCGTAGAAGTTCCACACGGGGCCGTCGTAGGGGACGCCGAGGGCGATGCCCTTCGCGGAGTCGATGACGCTGCCGCCCCCCACGGCGAGGATCAGGTCCACACCCTCCCGGCGGCAGAGGGCGATGCCCTCCTCCACCAGGGAGAGCCGGGGATTGGGCTGCACTCCTCCGAGTTCGACCGCCGCGAGCCCCGCCTCTTCGAGCGAGCCCCGGATGCGGTCCAGAAGGCCGCTTCGTTTGACGCTGCCGCCGCCGTAGTGGAGCAGCACTTTTTTCGCGAGGTGCGCCGCCTCGGCTCCGGCGGCGAGTTCCGCGCCGCGGCCGAAGACGATTTTCGTGGGATTTTCGTAGGTGAAGTCTCTCATGGTGTCTCCTCTCCCAGCATAGAGTCGTTGTGCTTCCTCCGGTATGACGTGGTCCCGGAAAGAACGTGTTCTAACGTGCTCTCAAGAGGTGCGCCTCTTCGCAGGCAACACACACTCTTTCGGATCGTCGCCGGTCCGTGTACGGTGCATCATGGGCAAAAGATTTCCCCGAAGGGGCGGCCTTGCATTTGCATGCACAGGCATTTCCGACGACGGCGGAATATCGTCGGAGCGGGCACGTCCCTCCGTCTCTTACGGCTTTGGCGCGGAGACGACCTTGAAGGGCTTTCCCGGCGCGGCCCAGACGGCCAGATAGGCGCCGCCCTCGGGGAGGGCGAGTTCCGCCGCGCCCCATCCCTCGCCGACGCAGACGAAGTGCGCGTCCCAGAGAACCCACCGCAGGTCCGCCTCGGGGGAGCCTTCAATGGCCACCGTGCCGCTCTCGGGGGGAAGGAAGAGCCACCGGATGTCGTCGCCGCCGCCCAAAAAGAGCATCTCCCCCTGTGCGGGGGCCTTGGACACGGAGTCGAGAGGGCGGAACGTGTACCCCTGGAAGCGGAGCCACTCTTTGTCGCCCTTGGGAAGAATCTCCAGGTCGCTCAGGTCACGTCCCAAAGCGGTGGGAAGAAGCAAGTCCATGAGGGCGTGGGTGTCGTCGCCCCGGGCGGCGTTCACGTGCTGGAATCCGCCGCCGGTCACGTCGCTCTGCACGAAGAGATGCCCGTCGAGCCCCTCCACGGCGTGGAGGCGGAGCCGCGGGTCCGGTCCCGACGGCCACAGCAGGGATGCCGCCGGTTCGTCCGCGGCGAGCCAGGCCGTGTCCAGGCGTGCCTTCCAGGCCGGGGAGAGGGGCGCTCCGGGGACGAGGCGCTGCATGATGGGCATGGCGTCTGTGTAATGTCCGTGGCCGAAGGGCATCTCCGCCGCGATGTAGTCCCTGCCGTCGCCCCGGACGAAGAAATATTCGGGATAGCGGGCGCCCTTGTTTCCGGAGTAGCGTCCGTTCTCCCGGTAGTGCAGTCCCTCCGCAGCGGATTCCCAGGCATCGCCGCTGCGGACGCGCAGGTCCAGTCCGCCCTTTGCGTCGGCCTGAAGGAAGTAGAGTTTCTCGTGGTTGGCGAAGAAGCCCGAGTATCTCTCGATGTCCTCCGGGGCGGGCGTCGCCTCGGGGAGCAGATCCGGCGAGAGCGGGGCCGGAAGGGCTGCGAGGGTTCCCCGGTCCACCAGCGCCGCAAGAAGGGCCAGCTCCGCCAGGGCGGCGAGGTTCACGCCGGCGCTGTTGGCGCTGAGCACCGCCACGCCGAGATTCGCCTCGGGGAGCACGATCAGTTGGGAGAAATAGTAGGCGGTGCCGCCGTTCTTCGCAAGGGCGGCATGTCCCAGGACACCCAGTCCGGGCTGCGCCACCGAATCCCATCCCAGACCATAGCGGACGACCTTGGTGTCCACGAGGCGGAAGCTCCCCTCGGTACGGTCTTTCGCCGTGGCCGCGACGGATTCCTCGGAGAGGATGCGCACGTCTCCCCAGGCGCCGCCGCCGGCGATCATGGCGAGGAAGTTCGCCAGGTCCCCCGCGGTGGAGCGGATGCCGCCGCTCGCGCAGGGATTGGTGTATTCCAGGGGAAGAAGGTCTCCGTCGTCGGGATATCCCTTGGCATAGCTTCCCTCGGGAAGCGGCTCCAGGGGAAAGCTGCTGTGCGTCATGCCCAGGGGAGCAAAGACCTCCCGGGCCACGTACTCCGGATAGGGAACGCCCGTCACGGCCCGAAGGACATGCTCGAAGAGGGTGAAACCGTCGTTGCAGTACACGTGCATGTACCCCGGGGCGTGCTTGAGGCGGCTCTGTTCCAGCGAGGCCCGCACGTCCGCCGGATAGGAGGGGCGGGGGCGGGAGGTGAAGCCGCCCCGGTAGGTGGAGCCGGGGAAGCCCGAGGAATGGTCCAGGAGCATGCCCACCGTGAGATCCTTGGCCTCGGGGGAGCGCATGGCGAAGTCCGGCAGGTAGTCCGTCACGGGACGGTCGAGGTCGAGTTTGCCCTCCTCCACGAGCTTCATCGCGGCGGCGGCGGCGAAGACCTTGCTCTCCGAGCCGATGCCGAAGATGGTATCCGGCGCGGCGGGCCGCCCTGTTTCGCGGTCGGCGATGCCGAAGGCGAGTTCCCAGGCGGTTTTGCCGTCCGCCATGAGCGCCACGGTGAGGGACATGCGGGGATGCTCGGCGAGCGCCTCTCGGGCGAAGCGCGTCACCTCCGCCTTGGAGAAGGCGTAGGGCTCCGCCGGAGCGGTTTCCTGCGAGAGGGCGTCCTCGGCTGCCTGGGGCGCGGGGATGGCGGCGGGTTCTTCCGGTGCGGGTGGTGTCTCGGGTGCCCGCAGCACCACGGAGAGGACCGCCCAGAAGAGGAGCATCACCACCGGAAAGAGCATCACTGGGTGTCCCGTCC
Organism: Aminiphilus circumscriptus DSM 16581; assembly: GCF_000526375.1. NCBI lineage: Bacteria > Thermotogati > Synergistota > Synergistia > Synergistales > Aminiphilaceae > Aminiphilus > Aminiphilus circumscriptus. Next base: position 65,201 of record NZ_JAFY01000001.1, read on the forward strand.
GCGCCCGCGCCGGAGCCTGGGGCGGTGCCGCCTTCTTCGGAGGGGTGTTCTTGCCGTTTCCGCCCCCGCCGTTCTTGTTGCCGCCGGTGCTGTTTTTGCGCTGTTTCGTGTCCATGGCGAAACCTCCCTCGCAATGCGCCGGACGCGCCCTTCCGGGCGGTCGCTGCCGGAAACCGTTCTCCCGAGCTGCCTGTGTTTTTCCTGTAAACCGAGCCGAAAGAGTGCGGGGTGAAAACGAAAAAATCCCTGGGCGGATTTCGTGATGTTCCAGGGGGTTTTTCCGGAGATCGCCGCGCTGTGCCGGGACACTTCACCCGAAGCCTAGCACTGCGCCGAAAACACGTCAACGAAGCAAGCCGCCTCATGGAACCGGACAGTGTGTTCCCCCCGGAGCGGAACGCGAAAAATGTTCCCTATGACGAACAGGGGCGACGTCTTCATGCAGACGAAGAAAGCGGAGAGTTGTCCGCTTCCGGATCGACCGGTTCCTTGCCCGGGTGTCGTTTCTTCCGAGGAGAGTGATGTGCGCGCCCGGGCGCGAAGAACGCCCCCTGCGCGAGGATGGCGTGCGGGACCTGGGGCCGGAGCCGCGACCGGAAACCGGAAGAGGATATGTCCGACTCCGGGAGGTCGGGGGCAGAGCGCGGCGTCGGGTCGGTCCTGAGAAAGCGGGTCAAATGCCGGGAAGCACCGAGGACGTGATGCGGTGTCCGGCTCGGGTCCGGAGGCGTAGCCGGCGGCGGAGAAAGCACTCCGAGATATTGAAGACACTGTGAGAGTTCGGAGGAGAGGAAGTAACTCTCATTGTGTATTCACATTTTTGTTGCAAAAGAATGCTATGCTGACCACGGATGAAAAAGAGAGCGAGATGTTCTGTTTCCGCAGGCATTGCAGGGAATGAAGAGCAGCAAGGCCGCAAGACAGACAAGGTAAAAGGCAAGGCAACAAGGTCGTAAGCAGGCAAGCAGACAGCAACAAAGCCGCAAGCAGGTAAGGTAAAAAGGCAAGGCAGGCAGGAAGGAAGGAAGGAAAGGAAGGAAGGAAGGAAGGAAGGAAAGAAAGGAAAGAAAGGAAAGAAAGGAAGAGTCTTCTCCCGGCGGCCCTTTCGAAGGGGTCCTGGCCTGACGGAGGCGACGCACGCACGAAAGAGCGGGGGAGACGGAGGCGGGAAGAGCCGGAGGAGCAGGCGGCGCAAGCGGACCTGTGCGAATCTGGGAAGGCGGGCAAAGGCGGACGAGGGTGGGGCAAGGTGGGCGCAGGAACGCCCGCGGCAGGGCGCGAAGCGCCGGAGACGAAAGAGTGGAGGACGCACCATGTGGAAAGGGTTGCGGATTCGGACGAAGATACTGGTCGGAGTGTTGCCTCTCGTGGTGGCGGTGTTCGCCGCCATGATCGGCTATGTGGCCGTGGAGGCGCGGAAACTCGCGGTTCGGGACGCCCTGGACCGGGCGGAGCAGACCGCGCTGGTCTACGCGGGGCGTTTCGGCGACACGCTGAACGATGCCATGGGATCCGCCCGCTCCCTCGCGGCGACGCTGGCGGGCATGCGCACGGCGGGCTCTCCCTCCCGCGAGGTGGCTCTTTCGGTCATGAAGAGCCTCGCCGAGGCCACTCCGTCCTATCTGGGCGTGTGGACCGTCTGGGAGCCCGACGCCTTCGACGGAAAGGACCGGGAGTTCTCCGGCGCGCCGGGGCACGACGCGTCGGGGCGCCTTGTCGCCTACTGGAACCGCGCTTCGGGGAGCCTCCTTCTCGAACCCTGCGTGGACTACGACAATCCCGAGGCCTGGGACTACTATAGGCGCTCCCTGGACACGGGGAAAGAGGTGATCATGGAGCCCTTTGTCTACGCGGTGGGGGGAAAAAACGTGCTTCTCGTGAGCCTCTGCGTTCCCATCGTCGTGGACGGAAAAGCCCTGGGCGTCGCGGGGGTGGATATCGCCACCGACACCATCCAGGAGATGGTGAAGAAAACCCGCATCTTCGGCAGCGGTACCCTGACGGTCATCGCCGGAGACGGCACGCTCGCGGGGCATCCGAAGGACGAACTGGTCGGAAAGAAGATCACCGATCCGAAGATTGCCGCGCCCAACGCGGCGACGACGCTGGCGCGCATCGCCCGGGGAGAGACGTTCACCCTGCGGGAATATTCCGCGGCGTTCGGGAGCGATGTCTTCAAGGTGCACGTTCCCCTCTCGGTGGGACGCACGGAAACGCCCTGGAGCGTGGTCGTGCTGGCGCCGGAGGCGGCGATCTTCGCGGGGGTGGACCACCTTGGGCGCGTCACCGCCGCAGGAGCCGTCCTGGGAATCGTGCTGCTCTGCGCGGTGATGTTCTTCCTCGCGGGAAGCATCGCCCGTCCTTTGAGCACCCTCACCGGGCGGATGCGCACCTTTGCCTCGGGGGATCTGACGGTGCGTTTTTCCGAGGGGAATGCCCAGGGCGGGGCGGACGAAGTGGCCCTCATGGCCCGTTCCCTGGACGAGATGGCGTCCTCGCTCGGCGCCGCCCTGGAGGACGTGCGCTCCGCCGCGGAGGATGCGGCGGGCTCCGCCGAATCTCTCGCGGCCCTGTCGGAGGAAGCCGTGGCCTCCATGGAGGAAGTGAAGAGTTCCATCGATGCCGTGGCGGATCTTTCCGGGCGAAACGCCGAAGCGCTGGCCTCGACCAACGCGGGAGTGGAGGAGATCTCCTCCGGTGCGGCGAGCGCGGCGAACGCCGCGTCGGAAGGCGCCGAGGCGGCCTCGGGAACCGCCGCGGGAAGCGAGCGGGCCGTCGCCCGGGTGGAGGGCGTCATCGAAAAAGTTCAGGCCATGGGCGAAAAGGCCGAGGAATCCTTCAAAAGCATGGATCGCGTGGCCACGTCGGTGAGTTCCATCACGCGGTTTGTCACTACCATCAAACAGATCGCGGACCAGACGAACCTGCTTGCCCTGAACGCCGCCATCGAGGCGGCCCGGGCGGGCGAGGCGGGGCGGGGATTTGCGGTGGTGGCGGAGGAAGTGCGAAAACTGGCGGAGGAATCCAATGGAGCGGCCAAGCAGGTGGAGAGCCTCATCAGCTCGCTCCAGGCGGACACGAAGCGCTCCCTGGATGTCACCGCCGAGGCGGGAGGCATCATGAAGGAGACCGTGGCCGCGGCCGCGGAGGCGGAGAAAGAGCTGAAGCAGGCTCTCGCCGAGATCGCCCGGGTGGACGACGTCATGCAGAACATCGCCGCGGCGGCGCAGGAGCAGGCCGCGGCGAGCGCCGAAATGGCGGAGGGCATCGACCGGGCCGCCAAGGGAACCGGAGAGATGGCCAAGAACCTGGAGTCCATCAAGGACGCGGCGGACGAGACGTCCAAGGCGGCGGAGAGTGTCGCCCGGGAGGCGTCGAGTGTCTCCGAGGGGACGGAACTCATTCGGAATCGGCTTGCCGTATTCCGCACGGGCGGGATCTCTTCCTCTTCCGCTTCCGTTCCCGCAACGTCCGGATCTCTTCGCGCGCTGCCGAAGGCGACGTAGCGGGCGCTCGAGAGGCACAGTGCGCCCCGGACGGGTGCCCGAGGGCGGCAGGCAGTGACTTCCGCGACATAGAGGACGCGCCCGAAAGACACGGTGCGCCCCGGAGATGGCGCACTCCGGCGGAGGTCTATCGGGAGCTGGCTCTATCTCCGTTGCGTTTGGCGTGACAATCCAAGGGAATCTCTGAATAAGGCTGCGACAGCCCCGCAGGGCGCCTCGCAGAGCCTGATGCGACCCGAGTCAAGGGAAAGCGAAAGGTCTTTATTCAGGACTTCCCAAGAAGTGATGACCCAAGAAGCGACAACGGGGAGGCGCACGCCTCCCCGTTCGCACCTCTCGGCAGCACGGGTGTTGCCGCCACTCCGGTGTTTGTCTCCGAAGGCGCACCGGTGTTTTCGGTCGCCTCCGCATTGGTCCGTGCGTTTTTCCCCGCCTGCGGTACAATACGAAAAAGCTCTTTCCGCCGGAGAAAATCCGCACGGAATGTGGCACTGTCGGAAGGCCCTGGCGGTTTTGAGAAAATGTGGCGCACTGCGGCATGTGTCTACAAAACGAATGCCCCATGGCTGTCGTGACGTTTGCAACGACACATTTGGCGACCACCATTGACGGTTGCGCCGTTGGCGATCATGCCATGAACGGCCATGCCTGAAGGCCGCGCCATCGACCGGCCGTTATCCCGCCAGGGCGGTCAGCTCTCCGCCCTGAAGAGCTGAAGGCCGCGTCATGGCGTCATGGATCGACCGCACCGTTATCACATCGTATCGTATCGGCGAAAGAAGGGGAGAACTGCGTGGAACTCGAACTGACGCACGTGGCGGGACTTCTGGCCCTCGGGGTGGTGGCGGGATTTTTGAACACTGTCGGAGGCGGGGGATCGCTTCTGACGCTGCCGCTGTTGACCTTTATGGGAATGGATCTCGCCGTGGCGAACGCCACGAACCGGATCGGCATCTTTCTTCAGTGCGCCGCGAGCACCTGGACCTTCCGCAGTCAGGGCGTGCTCTCCCTGCGCAACGTTCTCCCCTTGGGCATTGCCGCTTCCGCGGGCTCCGCCTTGGGGGCGTTTCTGGCCATTCAGATTGACAAGCGGGCGCTGAACCTCGCCATCGGCGTGCTCATCTCCGTCATGGCGGTGCTCCTGGTGGCGAAGCCCCGCATGTGGGAGGAGCGGAAGGTCGTCACCTGGCCGAAGTGGGCGGTGTGGGCGCTCTTCGCCGCCATCGGCGTCTACGGCGGATTCATCCAGGCCGGAGTCGGGTTCTTCCTCTCCTGGGGGCTCGCGGGGGTCGCGGGGTACGACCTGGTGTCGGGAAACGGGGCGAAGAGCTTCATCGTCTTCCTCTATACCGCGGTGAGCCTGGTGCTCTTCTTCGCCGGAGGGCTGGTGAACGTTCCCGTGGGGCTCATTCTCTCCGTGGGCGGCATGGCCGGGGCCGTGCTGGGCGCCCGCTTCGCCGTGGCGAAGGGCAACACCTGGATCCGGTGGATCCTGGCGGGGATCATTTGCGTCACCGCCCTCAAGATGGTCCTGGACGCCCTTCTGCACTAGGCCGCGGGGAAGTGGCCTCAGGGCAGCAGCTCCGGGGGGATGTGCACGCCCTTTTCGGTGAAGAAGCGCACTGCTCCGGGGTGAAGCGGCGCCCCGTAAAGCCCCGCCAGAGGGTTGTCGTAGTCCACCTTGGTGAAGGCCGCGTGCTCCTTCGCCATTGCTTCTTTTCGGGCGTAGATGACCGTGAGCATGTCGTACACCACGTTCTCGGGAAGGCTTTCGTCCGCTAGAAGCGCGGACCTGACGCCCGCCACGCCGAGGGGCTCTGTCTGCCCGGGGTAGGTTCCTTCGGGAATGACCACCCGGGTGTAGAAGGGAGCCTCGGCGGCGAGTTTTGCCATGTCGTCTTCGGAAAATTCGAGAAGGGTCACCGCCGCCGGGGTCTCCAGAAGCTCCGCCACGGCTTTCGTGGGAATGCCCGCCTCGGCGTTGAAGGCGTCGATCCGACCTTCCCGGAGCGCCTGCGCTCCCTCGTCGTAGCCGAGCCGGACGGGAACGATGTCGCTCCAGGAAAGCCCCGCGAGCGTCCGGAGGAGCACGCCGTTGGAGAACTCCGTTCCCGAGCCGGGCGGGCCGACGGCGATCCTCTTTCCCCTCAGGTCGCTCCAGGTCTTGATTTTCGCGCCGGCGCGGCAGACGAACTGCGTCACGTCGGGCCACAGCCCCAGAACGTAGCGGAGGTTCGGAATCCGGTTCCCCTGGTAGTGCAGCGTTCCCGTGGCGGCGAACCCGGTGAGATTGGCCATGGCGATGGCCATCGCCGCGTCGCCTTTCTTCAGCAGCTCCAGGTTTTCCGCGGTGCCCCCGGAGAGCCGGGCGGACCAGCGGAAGCCCCCCTTGCCCAGGGCGGCGTTGAAGTGCGTGGCGAGGATCTCTCCCACGGGAAAATACGTTCCTCCCCTGCTGCCCGTGGCGATGGTCAGATGCCGTTCCGCCGCTCCGAAGGGCGAGACCGCCGGAAGCGCCGTGGTCACGATGATCGCCGCGGACACCGCCGCCAGAATTCCCAGGATCGTCAGGCCCGAACGAAGTCTTCCTCTGTTCATTCCCTCGTCTTGCCTCCCGTTGGTTTCGGAACGATCTTTCCTGCCGCAGGGCAACCCGTTTCCGCGGCCCCGGAGAGGTGGCCGCCGCCCCTGGTGCGCCTTCCACTGTGTTTTTTAAGGATAAGGGGCGTCCCGTTTGCGCGCAAGTGAGACTTTTGTCCCGTCTTTTCTTCATGCGTCGTCGTGCGGCAGAGGGCGGCGTTCCGCCGTGTGCGACACCCGTGCGGAGCGGGGCGGGCGCGGAGGCTGCGGAGGGGGATGTCTGTGCGGATTCTTTGGAAAAGCGCGCTGCTCTGCTATACTGATAGGAAATGGAGGAGAGCATCGCTTCGGCGCACTTGCGTAGCGCCTTTGATTCTGGGAAGCTCTGAACAAGACCGTTCGCTTTCCCTTGACTCGGGTCGCATCAGGCTCTGCGAGGCACTTTCGGGGCTGACGCAGCCTTATGCAGAGGTTCCTCTGATTTCGACTCTGATGCTGATTCCGGCTCCGATCCTGGCTTCAATCCTGATGCTGCCGCCGGTTCCGACTCCGACTCTGAATCCGACTTGATTCCAGCTCCGGCTCCGCCGGTGAACGTTCCCGTGGGGCTCATTCTCTCCGTGGGTGGCATGGCCGGGGCCGTGCTGGGCGCCCGTTTTTCCGTGGCGAAGGGCAATACCTGGATCCGGTGGATCCTGGCGGGGATCATTTGCGTCACCGCCCTCAAGATGGTCCTGGACGCCCTTGCGCGCTGAGACGCGGCGCGCTGCGCGGCGGGCGGTGCGGCATGCATGCAGGACCCTGATGTCCGGGGGAGGCGAAAAACGCGTTCCGTGTGTGGTCTCCCCGCGCCGCATTTTTTTCCGTTTTCGTCCTGCCCTTCTTGCTCGTGCGAAGACAGAGGCGACGTGAAAGCGGTGGGCGAGTGGTGGATGGAGCACGGAGGTCTATCGGGAGCTGGCCCACTTCCGTTGCGTTTCACGTGACAGTCCGAGGAGATTCGAAGAGCGAGGACAGAAAGGGTGACGTCCATGCTGGAGCAGAAGATCATCGACGCGGTGCGTCGGGAAGTGCCGAATCTCGGAGAGACCTTTGTGCGCAAGAAGGACATCTGGGAGCTGAAGGCGCTTCTTGCGGAGCGGAAGGCCTTTCTCTCCAGAAAAAAACTCTTTTTCCGCGCCGCTTTTCGGGTGGACGAGGCGGCCAGGAGCGTGCGCTACAGCGAACGTCTCGAGGAGTCGGGGAGCGGTTTTGGCGCAGGGGACGACTTCGCCGGGGTAGGGGTACGCACGTGGAAGACCTCCTCGGGAAAAGAGGGACGTACTGGGGATATCAAGGAAACGCTGCGTCTCTTCGGAGAGACCTATTCCTTCACCTTTCGCTGTGAGGCCGTGCGAGAGGTGGTGAAGCGCATCGCCGAGGAGGAGGGGTTCTCCTTCGACTATCGGATCGGCGGCGTGTAGCGGCGTGTAAAGGAAGCGAGAGGCGCATGATTGCGCCTCTCGCTTTTCGAAAACCGCCTTTGTTGCCGACGGGCGACGCGAGAGAGAGGCGCGCCTCAGGCGATCTCGAAGCCCGGATGTTCCGGATCGAGGAGGTGGATCGAGGTGGTGCCGCCGCAGTGGGTGCGCACCAGGGTTGCCACGTCCTCCGCCTTGGCGAGCACGTCCGCGGCGGTCACGGGAGTCATGCCGTCCACGTTGATGGCCACCGCCCGGGTTTCGGGAGTGATCTTGCTCGTGTCGCCGTTCTTCCAGCACCAGACGCGGCAGAACACGTTGCCGTTGCCTGTGTCGTAGTAGATGACCTCCCCCGGAACGGGGTGCTCCGACTGGTCCGGCTGGCCCAGGGGAACATAGGTCTCGCTCCCGGTGGCGAAGCCCAGGCGCAGGTCTCCCGTGACGACGCCCAGGTCGTCGCCGCCGCAGGAACCCACGTAGGAAAGGCTCACGGCGTTGAAGATCGCCACGATCTTGTTCACGAAGGGGAGATCCTTTCCCGAGCGGACCCGCTTGATCAGGTTCGCGATGGAGGGGGCGTGGCGGTTCGGATTGAGCCCCATGTCGCGGAAGACCTGCATCCACGCCGCGATGTGGGGGTGGTTCTTGTAGTCCTCAAGGGTCGCGTCCTCCCGGATGCGGCGCTCCTGCTCCCGCAACAGCGCCACAAGGGCCTCGGGCTCGCCCGAATTGTCCAGATCCTTCGCCACCACCACGGCCCGGCGAAAGCCGGGAAACCGTTCGAAGACCGCCTGTTCCACGTCGATGCGCATGTGTTTCCGCCTCCTGAAGGAAAATCGTCGCGACCGGGGTCGGCGAAAAGCCCGAGAGGTCGCGAGCATGTCGGCATGTAAGGTGCGTGTCGCCGGGCCTTTTCCTGGCCACCTCGGGGCGCGGATCTCAAAGAGGAGTCCGGTGCCGCGCCTCCAGTTCCGTCGTCGAAACGTGTTTCGTCAGCATTGTGTCATCGGGTTTCCGCTTCCTCCGCCTCGGGGAGTGCGCCGCCCGCCCCGTGCGTTCCTGCGGGTGACCGAAGACGCCCGGAACTCCCTTTGGGGTGGGGACAGGCATCCGACCGGCTCAGCCGGGTGGGGCGTTTCAATGCACGGAGCGGAAGAACGGGATTTTTTGGCGCCGCCGATGTCCACGCCCCGTTCCTGCCGTTGCCACCCCGGAAGGGCAATGGTGTGCGCGGCAGTTGTCTTTACCTTACCGCTCTTTTTACGGGAGGTCCAGCGCAGATTTCCCCTTGCGATCTGGAGAGAATGCTCCGGGCGGGAGTTGTGTGCGTCAAGTTGTGCAAAAAGGTTTTCATGGTGTTTGGCGGCCGTCTGCGGCGATTAGCCACACTTTTCCAAGAGTGCCTTTTTGTGTTCGATCTGGAAAGGATGCGATGGGCGGGCGGGGAAGCGTCGGGCCGGAGACCCGGCGCAGGTTTTTCTTCTGGGTGGGGGAGAGTGTCGCCGGCGGGAGATCCGTTGCGGCATGCGCGGCATGCGCGGTTACCGGACGCGGGAGTGCGGATTCCCCTGATAAGCCGTTGCGCCATGCGGAGCATGCCCGGAATGCGCGGAATGTGCGGAGGGGGATGTCTGTGCGGATTCTTTGGAAAAGCGCGCTGCTCTGCTATACTGATAGGAAATGGAGGAGAGCATCGCCCCGGCGCACTTCCGTAGCGCCTTTGATGCTGAGAAGCTCTGAACAAGACCGTTCGCTTTCCCTTGACTTGGATCGCATCAGGCTCTGCGAGGCACTTTCTGGGCTGGCGCAGCCTTATGCAGAGGTTCCTCTGATTTCGACTCTGGTGCTGATTCCGGCTTCGGCCCTGGCTTCAATCCTGATGCTGCCGCCGATTCCGACTCTGGCTCTGAATCCGACTTGTTCCGGCTCCGGCCTCGACATCAATGCCGGTTTTTGCTCCGGCTCCGAGGGGGGAGAAGCGCGCCGGAAGAGCAAGGCTTTTATGGAAGGAGGTGCCCGTGCCATGGATCTGAGCGCGGCGATTCTCGCGGCGGGTGCCGCGCGGCGCCCGCAGGAACAACGGCGCAGTGCGAAGGAGGACGAGGGAACGGCGCCGCTTTCGCTGCCGGGAAGCGGAGAGAACATTCCGGAGGAACTGGATCCCCGGATCCGTCGTTTTCGGGAGATAGAAAAGGACGTGCTCGCCCACGAGGCGGCCCATGCGGTCTCCACGGGGGGCATGGGATGGCCCGTGGTCTACCGCTACGCCACGGGGCCGGACGGGCGGCGCTACATCGTGGGAGGGCACGTGACCATCGGTGTGCCCAAGGGACGCACGCCGGAGGAGCAGCTTCGCATTCTCTCCCGGGTGATCGGCGCGGCCCTGGCGAATCCGGACCCCTCGCCGGGGGACAAGGCGGCGGCCCGCTGGGCCGCCCGGGCGGAGCTCGAGGCCCTGCGGGAGCTTCAGGCGGCCCGGCGCGACTCTCTGGAGGAACTCGACCTGGAGTCCCTGCTCCCCACCTTCGGAGCGGAACTGTAGCCGCTTCGGTGGGTGCCTTGATCCGCGATCTCCCTGATCCACGTGCGATCGGGGTGTTCCCGTCGCCGCGATCGATTTCGGGGAGAAACTCAGGGGTTTTGTGCGGGAGCAGTGTTGCCGGCGAGCCATCCGTACAGGCCTTCGATGTCGAAATCGCCACAGGCAAGACCGATGGCGACCTCAAAGAAGCTCTCGTCGTCTGCCGTGAGAGCGATGCCGTTCAGCTCGAGAAAGTAGTTGCCGGGGAACATTCCCAGACGCTTGTTTCCGTCGAGGAGCGGATGTCCTTTCTTTGATGATCTCCTGATCCTGGCGGCGGGGATGTGCAACGGATCGTCTCCGAAAAGGTAGGCAAGTCCTTCGAGATTGAGGATGTATTCAATGGGACCGAAGTTGATGACGCGGATGGGGTCTTCCCTGTATTCCGCCTGAAGGAAAGCGATGCCTTCTCAGATGTTGTCTCTCGTCAGCCACTCAATAGTTGGCGAGGGCATCGAAGGCGGCTTTGCGGGTCTCCATGATTTTCTTTATGATGCTGCGTCTCTTCTCGGAGAGGCAGACTCTCTTGACGGATGTTCCCTCGCCGGCAATAGAGACAAGGACATCCCTGCACTGGGGGTGTCCTTTGGTTGTTTTCATGGCTTGGCCTCCTTTTTTTCAAGAATTTCCAAGAACGGCAACGAGCGTCCGTGACACCCTTCTGTTCGAATTATACCTTAAGAAGCGGAGCCGGAAGAACGGTGTCTCCGCCGCTCCTTGGTGCCGCCGCGCGTGCGCCCCTCGTTCCGCCTTTCCGGCGGCGAAGAGGGCTCTGTGTCGTGCTGCGCATGACGGTGCATGAGCAAAAAGGTGAAAAGAGGGGCTTTTTCGACCGCCGAGAGACGCAAAGGCGCTGCCGTTGCTTTTGACAGCTTCGATGTCGTTCTGTCATTGTGGAGTAGCATGAAAAAGAGTTAAAAGAAAAAACGCCGATGTCCGGTCGCATCGTTCCTCGGATCGTCGTTTTTTTCGAGGTGACGCTCTCTTTCCGGTTTTTCCTCTCTTTTCGGAGTGCAAACTCCATGCGTGCGGCAAGGTCGCGGCATGGGGGAACGGCAGTGACGCACGGAGCTGCCGAGGGCGAAACGGGAACCTGCGGGGAACGATTCCGCAGGGACAGGTGTGTCGTGTGCTGTCGGTGTGGAATGGAATGTGTTGCCTGGAGTGTGTCTGCGGAGCGGGTGATCCTTGTCGGGATCGCCCGGGAAGGGAGATGGGGAATGCGGCGTTCGGTTCGTCCCGGTGTGCTGTGCGTTCTTTGCGGTGTCGTGGCGATGCTGTTTTTTGGCGCAGGGGCGCCGTGTGGTCCCTGTGAGGCCTCGGGGCCCCAGGGACTCGGGTCCCCCTATCTGATCGACCCCGCGAGCGGGGACGGCAGCTTCATCGTCGTGCACAAACCCCAGGCCGGGGCCTGCCTGGCCGCCGGAGGATGGGAGGCGGTGCGCTACTTCGCGGATGGAACGCGGGACACGAGCTTCGTCTGTGCCAGCCCCGACGTGTGCCGCACCTCCGGTGGAGGCGGCGGCGGGGCTGCGGGGAGCCGGGGCCTCGGGGACGCGACACCGCCTCTTGGTTCCGCCGTGGACGGAGTACGGGGGGAATACTACCTCCTCCGCACCGACGCCATTTATCTCCACGATCTGGAGACCGGCGAATCCAACGGCAAGCTGGCGCTTCCCTCCGCGGGAGATGGATTCGCCGCGCCGCCGAAGAGCATGGCCAGTGGAGGCTCCCCTCCCGGAGGTTCACGCCTTTTCTTTGTGGTGGATGCCAACGGTGCCGTCTGGAAATGGCAGTTCAACATCAGCGACGACGTGAACTGGACCAAGATCTCCGACAAGCCCGCAGGGACAATGACAAACCCGAAGCGGGTAGGGGGCAACGCCGCCGACACGGGGGCCAAGCCCTACCTGGTGTTCACGTCGGGTTCTTCGGGGAGCTGGGCCAGCCAGGTCTACATGCACGATGGCTCGAACTGGACCTTGAAGGGGGAGACGTCGTCCCCGTTCAACCGTTCCCTGGACGGCATCGCCGTGGGGAGCACGGGGCTCGTGTACACGACGGACACGGAGAACAACAAGATCGTCCGCTTCGGAACGGGGGATCCGACGAGCGGAACGGTGTTCGCCGGCACGTCCACCTGGTGCGAGGGAATCACCTATCATCCCGGCTCGGGGCGGATTCTCGTGACCGGAACAGGGGACGGCAAGGTGTACCAGTACGACCTCAGCGGAAACCTCGTCTCCTGGGGAGCCGCTCCCTCCGCGACACCGTCGCCGACGGCATCTCCCACGGCATCTCCGTCGCCGACGCCGTCCGTCTCGCCCACACCGTCTTCTTCACCCTCCGCGACGCCGTCTCCCTCGGCCTCACCGTCACCGTCGGTGTCGCCGCTGCCCACGCCGTCGGATCTTCTGGAGCCCACGCCCGTGCTGGAGGGAGGGTCCTGGGTGACGAGTCCCACGCCCATTCCCGAGGGGCTCCGCGTCCTCGAAGGGGCGCTGCCGAAGGGGTTTGTCTTTCCGCAGTGGTTCCTGTGGCTGATTCTGGGTAACACTATCGACGCCGACGGCGTGCAGGTCGTGCAGGTGGGCGAGGCGTGGGAGATACGCCTGAAAATGCTGGACGATGCAAAAGAGTTCAAGGTCGTCCTCGATTCGGAGAGGGACGAGCAGGGAGGCGTGTCCTACCGCTGGTCGCTCTTCTTCTGGAACAACGAGACGGGGCAGTGGGAGGCGGGAGTGGGTGACGAGGCGGAGAGCCCGGAGAGCCGCGGGTTCGTCGCCCGGGACACGCAGCTCGAATGGACCTTCGAGGACGGCGGTTCTTTCGACCTCGATGGCGTGCAGGATGGATTCGTCTCGCTCCGTCGGGCGTCGGTGTTGCTCGGTGCCCCCGTCGCCGCCACGGGAACACCCGAGGGTGGAGGCGGGTCGGGGTGCGGCATTTCCTCGGTCTCGCTTCCGGCGGCACTGCTGCTGGCGCCGCTTCTGTTCCTGTTCCGGCGCTTCTGACGGGGAAACGCTGCCGCCGCTCCGCTCCCGGAGGAGGCGGCGGCGGGGAGGTTACAGGGAGCGGAGGGAGTCGCCCAGGGCGACAAAGGACGCCAGGCAGTCCGCCGCACGGGGTTCCTGAGGGGCAAACTCCACGAGGCTGAAGCCCGCCACGTGCCTCTCCCGGAAAAGCGCGCCGAGGATCGCCAGCAACTCCTCCGGGGCGAATCCTCCCGAAGTGGGGCAGAGGCAGTGGGGAAAGCGCGCCGGGTCCATGGCGTCCAGGTCCAGATGGATGTAGACCGACGAGGCCTTTGTGCCTTCGAGAAAACGCCCGATGGACTCCAGGCACGCTCCGGGCGGTGCGGGGGGAATGACCTGGATGCCCGCGGCGTGTACGTAGGCTTCCTCCGGCGGATCGAGGTCCCGGGTGCCCACAAGGGCCACCTGGTACGGTTCGAGCCAGGGCGTGCAGAGGGCCGTAAAGGCCGGATCTCCCTCGCCGAGGAGACAGCGGAGCGGCATGCCGTGAAAGGCGGCGCTCGGAGACGACTCGGGGGTGTTCAGGTCACCGTGGGCGTCGAACCAGAGCACCGCCAGGTCGCCGCCGCAGCGGGCGTTCAGATACGCCAGGGGAGCGAGTTCCACCGCGCAGTCCCCTCCGATGGTGAAGATCCGCTTCGGAGCCTCTTTCGCGAGCAGCTCCCGTGCCGTTCGCAACTGTTCCAGCAGGGCGGAGCGTCCGTGGATGCCCGCCTCCAGGCGCTGTTCTCCTCCGGTCGGAACGGGAACTTCCAGGCACGCTCCGTCTGCGAAGAATCGCTCCCGCAGTAGCAGTGCGCCCCGGTGGAGCGCCAGCGTGTCGCCCGACCCCTGCCACTGGGGAAAAAGGAGCCGCAGCGGTTTCCGAGGGCCTCCGCTCCGCGCCGCTGCGGCTTCTGTCGTCGTTCCGTTGTGCGTCATCGCCGTCATGTTCCTCCTCGTCGTTCTTTCCGCATGTTTTTGCCTCTTCCCTGACCGGAAGGCCTGTCGTTTCGCTGCCTCCCGCCCCGTGCTCGTTCCCGCCTCATCCTCACCTGCGGAAAGATGTTTGTTTCCGCGGTCGTCTTCGTTCGCAGGTGGCCGGAGGGACACGCTCCACGAGGCTGAATTCCGCCACGCGTCTCCCTCGGAAAAGCGCGCCAAGGATGACCGACGGCGCCTCAGGGGCGAATCCGCCCGGTATGTGTGGAGCTAGTCTATCTCCTGGGGGAGTTCGCCTCGGGAATGATGGGCGAAGCCTCCTGGGGTGTATGGAGCTAGTCTATCCCTTCCTCCGTTGGTGTTTCAAGAAGGGAATTTTCTTTTTTCCGTCCTTTCCGGTAGACTTAAATGGTTCCGGAGTAGGCTCCTGGTGGGTGCTGAGATGTGCTTCGTGTGAGCTGAAAGTCTTTGCCCTGCCGGGCGAAGAGACGTGCCCGACCTGTGCGTGGGCTGCAGACTCCCATGACTGTCCTGCGCATGTTTCCTCGATTGCTGCGTGGGGACGATCAAGCGGAGCCTGAGAGACTCGTGAACCGGAGGACCTGCGGACCTGAAGAGCGGAGGGGCTGCAGATCCGGGAGCCTGAAAATCCGCGAACCCGAGCCGGAAGACCGGAGGGCCTGAAGGTCCGGGACTCTGAAGGAGCAGGGTGTCTGAGGATCTGAAAACCGGAAGGTTCGTAGATATGAGGACTGAAGACATGGAGCGCGAGGGACACCGGAAGAACAGGGAGCGAGAAAAAGAGAGAGGATTCGGGATGGAGAAGAGCGACGCAATGACGAAGAGAGACGGAATGGCGAAGAGTGATGCAATGACAGAGGGAGAAGGAATGACGGAAAAGAACGGAACGATCCGCGGCGCTTCGGCGTTTGAAAATCCCGGAGACGGGCGAGGCGTGGAGGAAACGCTCCCGGAGGCTGGCCGGGCCGGGGAAGGGAAAAACGCGCCGAGCCCCCCCGTGCGGGAAGAGGGCTTCGGCGGTTTCGCCGGGTCGCTGGCGAAGGAAGTGGCGCTGCGGGTCTCCCTGTGGGCGGTGCTGCTGATGGTGGTCATCACCGGCCTGGGGTACTGGACTCTTTTTGTCGCCCGGGAGGAGCAGACGCTGGAGAACCTGGCGGACTTCGCCGCGGGGCGCGTGGAGAGTGAGCGCTTTCTCTTCGATCTCGCCCGGGATGACCTGCGCATCCTCGCGAAGGAGTTCCTCGACCTCTACCGTTCGGACGTTTCCTTCTCCGAGGAGGAATTCTGGACCTACTTTTTCCGGGACGACGCCGGGGCCGTCCGGCTCCGCCGGAAATATTTCGACGGCACGGCCCCGGCGAAGGGGCTGTTTTTCCGGGGCATTTCCGCCTTTGTGGGAAACAACCAGAAGACGCTCGACGAGGATTTCCGCCGCCGCCTGCTCCTGTCGTACTTTCTCGTCACCCGCCTTGGCCCCGCCCGGATCGATCGTTTCGCCAACCTCTACGTCTCCATGCCCGAAAACGGCATGGTCATCTACTGGCCCGAGGAGCCCTGGGGGCTCACCGCCCGGGCCGACCTGGTCATGACCGACGGCGCGGTGATCAGATCCACGCTCCAGGAGTTCAACCCCGAGCGGAAGCCCGGCTGGACCGGGCTCTACTATGATCTCACCGCGGAACACTGGATGATCACCTACCAGCTTCCCGTGGATTATGAGGGGCGGCATCTGGTTACGCCCGGCGTGGACGTCACCCTGGACGATCTCATGGAGCGCCTGGTGGCGCGGAAGATGGACGATGCCGAGGGCGCCTACAATTTCGTGGTCACGTCGGACGGCAAGCTGGTGGCCCATCCCGACCGGCTGCACAAGGCAAAGGAAGAGGGGGGAATCCTGAGCATCGACAAGCTCGACGATCCGGACCTCGCCGCTCAGTACGCCCTCGTTTCCGCGAACGCGCCCGGAGAGGGCGAGGCGCCCCGCATCGTCCGGGACGAGCGCCGCGATCTCTATCTCGCCGTGGCGCGCATGCCCGGGCCGGAATGGTTCTTCGTCGCCGCCTATCCCCGGGCGGAGCTGCTCGCCCGGGCCCACGAGTCGGCCCGGCTCGTCCTCGTGTTCGGCGTGCTGCTCTTTCTCGCCTTCATGATTGTGGTGACCCTGGTACTCAGGCGAAGCGTCGCCGAGCCGCTGGGTGTGCTCCGCAACGTCTCCGGGGCGCTGTCCCGGGGTGAGTACGCCGCTCTTTCGGGCGGGGCCTTCCTGGCGGTGGCGTCCGCGCGGAACGAAGTGGGGCTTCTGGGGAGAGCCTTCCGCGACATGGGCTTTGCCGTCCGGGACGCGAATCGCCTTCTGGAAGAAAAGATCGCCGCCCGCACGAGCGAGCTTGCCGCGGCGAACCTTAAGCTGGAGGAACTCAGCTTCCGAGATGGGCTGACGGGCATCTACAACCGCCGGGCCTTCGACCGGGACCTCGACGAGGCGTTCCGCCGGGCGCTGCTGGGGCAGGGGAGTTTCGCGCTCGTGCTCTGCGACGTGGACTGGTTCAAGCCGTACAACGACACCTACGGCCACGACGAAGGCGACAGGGTGCTCCGGGAGATCGCCCGGGTGATGACCGAGAACGTGGGGGCCTGCGGCGATGTCTATCGCTACGGCGGAGAGGAACTGCTGGTCATCCTCCGCGGCGCCGACGGAGACGACGCCCGGCACGCCGCGGAGCGCCTCCTTGCGGAGGTGCGCGCCCTGGGTATTCCGCATGCCGCCAGTCCCCACGGCATCGTGACCGTGAGCGCCGGTGTGGGCGTCTTCAGCCCGGAATACCAGTCTCCCGGCGAGATGGTCCGCGAGGTGGACAGCCGGATGTACCTCTCCAAGGCGGGAGGCCGCAACCGCATCACTGCCTAGAGCTTTAGCGCTGCAGCAGCAGGGCCAGCGGAACGACCAGAAGGAGCAGCACGGGAAGCGCGCCGCCGAAGACGCCGTTTCCGCCCCCCGTCCCGGTGTCGCATCCGCCGCCGCCACCTCCGCCCGTGCCGGTGGGCCCGCCCGTGGGCGCCTCGCCCCGGACCACTTCCACCACCGCGGCGAGATTCGGCAGAACGCGCCCCGCCTCAGGGTCGCCGTCGGTGGCCCCGCCGTCCGCAATGGCCACCCGCCAGGTCTCGGTGGTGGCGCTGCGGCGGAAGACCGACGTGCCCTCCTCCCGGGGCAGCACCGTGTACCCCGTGGGGTTGCCCTGGTCGTCGAAGGTGCGGGCCAGCAGGAACACCGTTGACGAATACCCCTCCGCCATCGCTCCCGTGGTGACCTCCAGCAGCAGGACCAGCTCCGTGACGCCCGGATCGAGCTGGGCCAGAACGGAGAAGAAACGCACCAGGTCCAGGTTGTACTCTCCCGCCGCAATGGCATCGGGGTCGAACGCAAGCACCTGTGAGAGAAGGGCGAAAGAGGCGAGAACCTCCTCAAGTGTTCCCGGATCCGTGATCTCCACAGGCCCCGCGAGAATCGTCCCTCCCGACAGGAGCGTCAGGGTGAGCGTCACCTCCGGCAGAGGGATGTCCGGGTCCGGCGAGGGGAAGGGCGACGGCGTGGGACCGCCCGTCGGCGTGGGCGTCGGCCCCGAGGTGGGTGTTGCCGTCGGCTCCGTCGGTGTCACCGTCGGTGCTGCTGTGGGCGTCGGTGTCGCCGTCGGTCCGGAGGTGGCGTCGAAACTGGCGGCGATGGTGTGGTCCGCCGACACACCGAGGAACGTGTAGGTCGCTACGGCGCCGGCGGAGGCGCCGTCCACGGTGACGTCGTCCACGGCGTAGCCCGCGTCGGGGGAAATGGTGAAGATCTTGTCCGAGCCCTCATGAACCGTCACACTTCCTGCGGGAGCAATGCTGCCCCCCGGGCCCGCCGAAGCGGTAATCGTCCAGGCCCGGATGAAACTGGCGGCGATGGTGTGGTCCGCCGACACGTCAAGGAACGTGTAGGTCGTTGCAGTGCCTGCGGAGACGCCGTCCACGGTCACGTCCGCCACGGTGTAGCCCGAGTCCGGGGTGACCGTGAAGGTCTGGTCCGCGCCGGGAAGGACAAACACGTTGCCAGCGGGAGCGATGATCCCGTTCGCGTCCGCCGAGGCGACGATGGTCCATTTCCTGGCGAAGCGGGCCGTGACGTGTTTGTCCTCGCTCATGGTCACGGTGGTCACGGGATTCGTCCCCGAGGCGTCGCCGCTCCACTCCGCAAAGTACCAGGGGTTTACGGCGTCGGCGGAGAGGGTCACCGCCGTGCCCGCCGTGTACTCCCAGGTGGTGTCCGGCGTCAGCGTCGTGCCCGCGGGGTTCCGCGACACGGTTCCGTCACCCGAGACGGTGATGGAAAGGAGCTTGCCGAAGGTGTACTCGTAGGCGCCGATGTCCACGCCCGCGCCCTGGGGGCGGGACACGCCGCGCTGGTCCGTGGCGGGGGCGCCCGTCGCCGTGCCCGCGTTGACGGCGGAGCTGGCCGCGGAAATGGCGCAGGTCTTGGTCGTTCCGCCGTTGTCCGCCGGAGCGCCGAGGTTCGGATCGGTGAGGACGTTTCCTGTGCCCGCGTAGCCCCCCTGGACCACACTGTAGGTCACGGTGGTGGTGTGTCCTCCTCCCGTGGAGATCTCTCCGTCGGAGACGTTCCAGAGGATGCAGTTCGTGGCGGTGACGGTGCCGCCCATGTTGTGCAGACCCTTGCCGTTCGTTGCGGCGTTGCCCGCGAGAGTGCAGTTGACGAGAGACGTGGTGGCGCCGGAACTGCAGACGCCGCCGCCCTCGCCCGCGCTGTTGTTCGCGAAGGTGCAGTTGACGAAGGAGGACGTGCGGCCGACGTTGAACACACCGCCGCCGCTGTTGGTGACACTGTTTTCCGAGAAGGTGCAGCCCGTGACGGTGGAGGTGCCGGTGCCCGCGTTGTACATGCCGCCTCCGCCGCTGCCCGCGGCGGTGTTGCCCGTGAAGGTGCAGTTTGCGACGGTGGGGGTGCTGCCCTCCGTGTTGTGCATGCCGCCGCCGGTATCCGTTGCGGTATTTCCGGAGAAGGTGCAGTTTGTGACGGTGGGACTGCTGCTGCTGTAATTGTACATACCGCCGCCGTTTGCGGCGCTGTTGTTCGAAAAGGTGCAACTGCCGATATCCGGAGTGGCGCCGCTGCCGGTGTTGTACATGCCACCGCCGGCGCCTGTCGCAGTGTTTCCGGAAAAAGTGCAGTTTTCGATGACGGGGTTGTTGCCGTTGTTGTAGAGTCCACCACCGTTGGTGCCTGCATGGTTATTCAGAAAAGAGCAATTTGTGAGATGGGGGCTGCAACCGCTGTAGTTGCGCATGCCTCCGCCGTGGGTATTCGAACTGTTGCCTGAGAAGGTGCAGTTTGTGATGGCGGGATTGCTGTTGTTGCGATTGCACATGCCGCCGCTATAATTCGCTGCATTGCCGGAAAAAACACAGTTTTCGATGGTGGGGCTGCCACCATCGTTGATCATGCCGCCCGCGTACCCGCTTGTTCTGCTGTCTCCGGCGGTGACGGTGAATCCGTCGAGGACAGTGGTGGACGTGGTGCCGCTGCCCGTGACCACGGTTTTGCTGTTGGTGCCGACGATCTGGCCGACGGTGGAGGTGACGCCGTTCACCTTGCCCGTGTCGTCGTTCGCCAGGTCTCCCGTGAGGACCGTGACGTTGGCGCTCGGGTTTCTGTCTGCGCGGGCCGTCTCGGTGCCAAAAAAGCCACCGTAGAGGGCGACGCCGTCCTTGAGGGTGAAGGTGGCTTCTTGCTCGGTGGTGGTGACGCTTGACGGATCTGCGGGAATTACAGGGCGGTAGGCTCCCTTGGCGACCCAGAACTCGTCCCCCGCGTCGGCGCTCTGGATGGCGGCGGGGAACTCCGCCTCGCCGAAGGCGTTTGCCCAGCTCGATCCGTTTTTTGCTCCCGCGCCGCCCGGCGTGACGTACTTCACCGCCGCCTCGGCGGCGGAACCGGAAAGGGCGGATACCGGAAGACCGGTCATGCCGAGACCGAGAGAAAAGAGCAGCGTCAGCACGCCGCCGAGAAGTGTGAAGGCCGCCTTTTTCGGGAAGGAGGTGCTGTGGTTCATGGTTTTTTCTTCCTTTCCTCTTCGTCTGGATGGCTCTTCGGGGCGCTTTCGGCTCGAAGAGCCATGCGTGCTGCAATGAAAGAACGAGCGACGATGCGAACGAACGGCTTCCTCGCTTTCGGAAATGCCCGGTGCATGACTCCCTTGTGCGGGAAAAGGCGGTTGCCCTTGTTCTATGCATAACGATGTCTCGATTGAACCAAATTGGAATATACACCTTGACACGCTGTCAATGTCAAGGAGGAGATCAAAATTTCTGTCACATGACATTCAGGAGAATTCAAAAAGAAACGCAAAAACGGAGTGTCCGCATGGTTGAGAACAGTACGTCGTGGACACGAAGGCGAGGAAGAACGGGGAGGTGTCCGTTCGGTTTGAAAGCCGGCGGTGCAGTCGAAAAGAGTGGCGCCGGGACAAACCGTCCCGGCGCGCTTGTCTGATCGCCTGTGTGTGGTGCGGTCGCTTCTTTAGCGCCTCAGCAGCAGAACCGTCGGAACGACCAGAAGGAGCAGCACGGGAAGCGCGCCGCCGAAGACGCCGTTTCCGCCGCCGGCTCCGGTGTCGCATCCGCCGCCGCCACCCGAGGGAGCCGCGGTGGGCGTGGCGCCAAATCCGGCCGCGACGACCACCGCGGCGAGGTTCGGCAGAACGCGTCCCGCCTCGGGGTCGCCGTCGGTCCCGCCGCCGTCGGCGACGGTCACCCGCCAGGTCTCCGCTGCGGCGCTGCGGCGGAAGACGGAGGACCCCTCCTCGCGGGGCACCACCTCGAAGCCCGTGGGGTTTCCCTGGCCGTCGAAGGTGCGGGCCAGCAGAAAGACCGTCGCCGGATAGCCTGGGGCGGGCTCTCCCATGGAGATCTCCACGAGGAGCGTCAGCTCCGTTATGCCCGGGTCCAACTGGGCGAGCAGGGAGAAGAAGCGCACCATGTCCAGGTTGTACTGCCCCGCCGAAACGGCGTCGGGGTCGAAGCCCAGCACCTGCGCGAGCAGGGCAGGGGAGGCGAGGAGCGCCTCCGGCTCGTCCGGGTCCGTGATCTCCGTCGGTCCCGCGAGGACCGTTCCCCCCGACACGAGGGTGAGGGTGAGCGTCACCGGCGGCAGGGGAATGTCCGGGTTGGGGGCGGGAAAGGGCGAGGGCGTTGGGCCGTCCGTGGGCGAGGGCGTCCCGGTGGGCGATGGAGGAGAGGTGGGGGCGGGAGTTCCCGTCGGTTCCGGAGCGGGCGTCGGGTTGGCGGTGAAGGTGGCGGCGATGGTGTGGTCCGCCGACACGCCGAGGAAGGTGTAGGTCGCGGCGGCGCCGGCGGAGGCGCCGTCCACGGTCACGTCGGCGATGGTATGGCCCGCGTCGGGGGTGACGGTGAAGCTCTGGTCCGCGCTGGGAAGGATGAAAACATTGCCCGCGGGAGCGATGGCCCCTCCCGTGCCCGCCGAGGCGGTGATGGTCCATTTCCGGGCGAAGCGGGCCGTGACGCGTTTGTCCCCGCTCATGGTCACGGTGATCACGGGGTCCGTCCCCGAGATATCGCCGCTCCATGCGACGAAATACCAGGATGCGGCGGCGTCGGCGGAAAGGGCCACTCCGTCGCCCGTGTCGTAGGACCACTGGTTGCTCCACGTGCCGAAGGGAGTTCCTCCGGGCGTTTGCGTCACCGTCCCTGAGCCCTCGGTCTCCACGGCGAGGACCTGTTTCCCCGCCCAGTACTCGTAGGCGCCCATGTCGAAGCTCGCGCCCTGGGGGCGGGATGCGCCGCGCTGGTCTGCGGTGGGGGCGCCCGTAGCCGTTCCCGCGCCGAAGGCGGCGCTGTCGCCGGAGATGGCCATGGTCTCGGTGACGCCGCCGTGCCATGCCAGGGAGTCGAGCATCGGGTCGGCGGTGGTGTTCCCCGTGCCGGCCACGTCGGTGACGGAGTAGGTGACGACGGGCGACGAACCGGATACGTTGACGATCTGGCCTCCGGTGCCGCCGGTGCCCCAGAAGATGCAGTTGGTGACTGTCGGGCTGCTGAGGGCGTTGTATATGCCGCCGCCGCTGCTGGCGGCGGCGTTTCCCGAGAAGGTGCAGTTGATGACGGTGGGGCTGCTCACGCTGTTGTATATGCCGCCGCCGTAGGAGCCGGCGGTGTTTCCCGAGAAGGTGCAGTTGGTGGCTGCCGGGCTGCTGCTGGAATTGAGCATGCCGCCGCCGTAGGTGGCGTTGTTTCCTGCGAAGGTGCAGTCGGTGACTGCCGGGCTGCTGCCGTTGTAGTTGCACATGCCGCCGCCGACGTTGGTGGTGTTTCCCGCGAAGGTACAGTTGGTGACTGTCGGGCTGCTCCCGTTGTTGAACATGCCGCCGCCCTGGGCTCCGGCGCTGTTTCCCGAGAAGGTACAGTCGGTGACGGTCGGGCTGCTGCCGGTGTTATACATGCCGCCGCCGGCGGTGGCGGTGTTTCCCGAGAAGGTGCAGTTGGTGACGGTCGGGCTGCCGTTGCTGCTGTACATGCCGCCGCCGTTGCCTCCCGTGCCGCCGCTTCCCGCGGTGACGGTGAAACCGTCGAGCACGGTGGCTGACGTGGTGCCGCTGCCCGTGACCACGGTCCAGCTGTTGGTGCCGACGATCTGGCCGGCGCTGACGGTGACGCCGTTCACCTTGCCCGCATCGTCGTTCGCCAGGTCTCCCGTGAGGACCGTGACGTTGGTTTTCCAGTTCCGGCCGCCGCGGGTCGTCTCCGTGCCCGCGAAGCCGCCGTAGAGGGCAACGCCGTTTTTGAGGGTGAAGGTGGCGGCGGTGGCGTTCGTCACAGAGGGGCGGTAGGCTCCTGCGGCGACCCAGAACTCGTCCCCCGCGTCGGCGCTTTGGATGGCGGCGGGAAGCTCCGCCTCGCCGTAGGCGTTGTCCCAGCTCGAGCCGTCCTTCGCTCCCGCGCCGCCCGGCGTGACGTACTTCACCGCCGCCTCGGCGGCGGAACCGGAAAGGGCGGATACCGGAAGACCGGTCATGCCGAGACCGAGAGAAAAGAGCAGCGTCAGCACGCCGCCGAGAAGTGTGAAGGCCGCCTTTTTCGGGAAGGAGGTGCTGTGGTTCATGGTTTTTTCTTCCTTTCCTCTTCGTCTGGATGGCTCTTCGGGGCGCTTTCGGCTCGAAGAGCCATGCGTGCTGCAATGAAAGAACGAGCGACGATGCGAACGAACGGCTTCCTCGCTTTCGGAAATGCCCGGTGCATGACTCCCTTGTGCGGGAAAAGGCGGTTGCCCTTGTTCTATGCATAACGATGTCTCGATTGAACCAAGTTGGAATATACACCTTGACACGCTGTCAATGTCAAGGAGGAGATCAAAATTTCTGTCACATGACATTCAGGAGAATTCAAAAAGAAACGCAAAAACGGAGTGTCCGCATGGTTGAGAACAGTACGTCGTGGACACGAAGGCGAGGAAGAACGGGGAGGTGTCCGTTCGGTTTGAAAGCCGGCGGCGCAGTCGAAAAAAGTGGCGCCGGGACAAACCGTCCCGGCGCGCTTGTCTGATCGCCTGTGTGTGGTGCGGTCGCTTCTTTAGCGCCTCAGCAGCAGGGCCAGCGGACCGGCCAGAAGGAGCAGCACGGGAAGCGCGCCGCCGAAGACGCCGTTTCCGCCCCCCGCTCCGATGTCGCATCCGCCGCCACCGCCACCGCCGCCGCCTGTGGGTGCCTCGCCCCGGACCACTTCCACCACCGCGGCGAGATTCGGCAGAACGCGCCCCGCCTCGGGAGCGCCGTCGGTGGCCCCGCCGTCCGCAATGGCCACCCGCCAGGTCTCGGTGGTGGCGCTGCGGCGGAAGACCGACGTGCCCTCCTCCCGGGGCAGCACCGTGTACCCCGTGGGGTTGCCCTGGTCGTCGAAGGTGCGGGCCAGCAGGAACACCGTTGACGAATACCCCTCCGCCATCGCTCCCGTGGTGACCTCCAGCAGCAGGACCAGCTCCGTGACGCCCGGATCGAGCTGGGCCAGAACGGAGAAGAAACGCACCAGGTCCAGGTTGTACTCTCCCGCCGCAATGGCATCGGGGTCGAACGCAAGCACCTGTGAGAGAAGGGCGAAAGAGGCGAGAACCTCCTCAAGTGTCCCCGGATCCGTGATCTCCACAGGCCCCGCGAGAATCGTCCCTCCCGACAGGAGCGTCAGGGTGAGCGTCACCTCCGGCAGAGGGATGTCCGGGTCCGGCGAGGGGAAGGGCGACGGCGTGGGACCGCCCGTCGGCGTGGGCGTCGGCCCCGAGGTGGGTGTTGCCGTTGGCTCCGTCGGTGTCACCGTCGGTGCTGCTGTGGGCGTCGGTGTCGCCGTCGGTCCGGAGGTGGCGTCGAAACTGGCGGCGATGGTGTGGTCCGCCGACACACCGAGGAACGTGTAGGTCGCTACGGCGCCGGCGGAGGCGCCGTCCACGGTGACGTCGTCCACGGCGTAGCCCGCGTCGGGGGAAATGGTGAAGATCTTGTCCGAGCCCTCATGAACCGTCACACTTCCTGCGGGAGCAATGCTGCCCCCCGGGCCCGCCGAAGCGGTAATCGTCCAGGCCCGGATGAAACTGGCGGCGATGGTGTGGTCCGCCGACACGTCAAGGAACGTGTAGGTCGTTGCAGTGCCTGCGGAGACGCCGTCCACGGTCACGTCCGCCACGGTGTAGCCCGAGTCCGGGGTGACCGTGAAGGTCTGGTCCGCGCCGGGAAGGACAAACACGTTGCCAGCGGGAGCGATGATCCCGTTCGCGTCCGCCGAGGCGACGATGGTCCATTTCCTGGCGAAGCGGGCCGTGACGTGTTTGTCCTCGCTCATGGTCACGGTGGTCACGGGATTCGTCCCCGAGGCGTCGCCGCTCCACTCCGCAAAGTACCAGGGGTTTACGGCGTCGGCGGAGAGGGTCACCGCCGTGCCCGCCGTGTACTCCCAGGTGGTGTCCGGCGTCAGCGTCGTGCCCGCGGGGTTCCGCGACACGGTTCCGTCACCCGAGACGGTGATGGAAAGGAGCTTGCCGAAGGTGTACTCGTAGGCGCCGATGTCCACGCCCGCGCCCTGGGGGCGGGACACGCCGCGCTGGTCCGTGGCGGGGGCGCCCGTCGCCGTGCCCGCGTTGACGGCGGAGCTGGCCGCGGAAATGGCGCAGGTCTTGGTCGTTCCGCCGTTGTCCGCCGGAGCGCCGAGGTTCGGATCGGTGAGGACGTTTCCTGTGCCCGCGTAGCCCCCCTGGACCACACTGTAGGTCACGGTGGTGGTGTGTCCTCCTCCCGTGGAGATCTCTCCGTCGGAGACGTTCCAGAGGATGCAGTTCGTGGCGGTGACGGTGCCGCCCATGTTGTGCAGACCCTTGCCGTTCGTTGCGGCGTTGCCCGCGAGAGTGCAGTTGACGAGAGACGTGGTGGCGCCGGAACTGCAGACGCCGCCGCCCTCGCCCGCGCTGTTGTTCGCGAAGGTGCAGTTGACGAAGGAGGACGTGCGGCCGACGTTGAACACACCGCCGCCGCTGTTGGTGACACTGTTTTCCGAGAAGGTGCAGCCCGTGACGGTGGAGGTGCCGGTGCCCGCGTTGTACATGCCGCCTCCGCCGCTGCCCGCGGCGGTGTTGCCCGTGAAGGTGCAGTTTGCGACGGTGGGGGTGCTGCCCTCCGTGTTGTGCATGCCGCCGCCGGTGTCCGTTGCGGTATTTCCGGAGAAGGTGCAGTTTGTGACGGTGGGACTGCTGCTGCTGTAATTGCACATACCGCCGCCGTTTGCGGCGCTGTTTCCTGAAAAGGTGCAGCCTGTGACGGAAGGGCTGCCGCCGCCGTTGTAGATGCCACCGCCGACGTCGGAGGTGGCATTGTCCGCGAAGAGACAGTCGGTGACGGAAGGGCTGCTTCCGTCATTGAACATGCCGCTGCCGCCGCCCGTCGCAGTGTTCCCGGAGAATGTGCAGCCCGTGACGGTGGGACTGCCACTGCCGTTGTACATGCCACCGCCACCGCCGCCCGCGGCGTTGTTCCCCGTGAAGGCACAGTCCGTGACGGTGGAGGTACCGGTGCCTGCGTTGTGTAGACCGCCGCCGTAGCCACCCGTCGCGGTGTTCCCGGAGAAGACGCAGCCGGTGACGGTAAGGCTGCTGGTTCCGTCGCTGCCCATACCGCCGCCGCCGAAGCCGGTCCTGTTTCCCGAGAAGGTGCAGTTCGTGACGGTGGGGTTGCCGCTGTTGTTGTACATGCCACCGCCATAATCGGCGGTGTTCCCTGCAAAGGTGCAGTTGGTGATGGTGGGGCTGCCGCCGTTGTTGCGCATGCCGCCGCCGTCTCCCGTGCCCGTGTTGCTTCCGGCGGTGACGGTGAATCCGTCGAGCACGGTGGTGTCCGTGATGCTGTTGTCCGCCGTGACCACGGTTTTGCTGTTGGTGCCCTGTATCTGGTCGGCGCTGACGGTGACGCCGTTCACCTTGCCCGCATCGTCGTTCGCCAGGTCACCCGTGAGGACCGTGACGTTGGCGCTCGGGTTCCGGCCCGTGCGGGCTGTCTCGGTGCCCGCGAAGCCGCCGTAGAGGGCGACGCCGTTTTTGAGGGTGAAGGTGGCGTCGGCGTCGTTTGTCACAGCGGGGCGGTAGGCTCCTGCGGCGACCCAGAACTCGTCCCCCGCAGTGGCGCTCTGGATGGCGGCGGGGAACTCCGCCTCGCCGTAGGCGTTTGCCCAGCTCGATCCGTTTTTTGCTCCCGCGCCGCCCGGCGTGACGTACTTCACCGCCGCCTCGGCGGCGGAACCGGAAAGGGCGGATACCGGAAGACCGGTCATGCCGAGACCGAGAGAAAAGAGCAGCGTCAGCACGCCGCCGAGAAGTGTGAAGGCCGCCTTTTTCGGGAAGGAGGTGCCGCAGGTCATGTGGTTCGCTTCCTTTCCTCTTCATACGCACGCTTTTCGGACCGGTTCCGGCTCGAAGAGCCGTGCGTGCTGCAATGAAGAACAAATGACGACGCAAAATGGCTTTCCCGCTTTCGGCCGTGCCCGGTGCGTGGCTCCGTTGTGCGGGAAAAGGCGGCTGTCCTTGCTCCATGTATAACGATGTCTCGATTGAGGCCGGTTGGACTATACACCTTGACACTGGGTGAATGTCAAGATGCCTTTTGTGTAAAGCATTCGAAAGAAATGAAAAAAGGCGGCGCAGAAGACCGTGGACACGAGGGCGAAGGTGAAGGCAAAGGCAAGAGAAGAGGAAGAGCACGGAGGGTGTGCTTCCATATCGAGCAGGCGACGACGCTCCGGGGCGTCCACAGGACGTCCCGCGCCATTTTCATGGCCTGTACTGTCGGGTTTCCTTGAAAGGCACCTTGTCGCGGCAAGAGTTTTTCTCCGGGGGGTGCTCTTTTCGCACCCCCCGGAGTGTCGGTCACGTCGAAGGCTGATGGAGTGCTTCGCAACGAAGGCGTTTCGCAACCAAAAGTACTTCACAGCGAAGATGCTTCAAGGGCCTTTCCTGGATTTCCGAAAGTTTCCTTTTCTCCGCGCTCCTTCCACCTCTTCTTCCTCTCGTCCGAGTACGCGTGGCCGTTTCTTCTAGCGCTGCAGCAGCAGGGCCAGCGGAACGGCCAGAAGGAGCAGCACGGGAAGCGCGCCGCCGAAGAAGCCGTTGCCGCCGCCGGCTCCGGTGTCGCATCCGCCGCCGCCACCGCCGCCGCCTGTGGGTGCCTCGCCCCGGACCACTTCCACCACCGCGGCGAGATTCGGCAGAACGCGCCCCGCCTCGGGAGCGCCGTCGGTGGCCCCGCCGTCCGCAATGGCCACCCGCCAGGTCTCGTCGGTGGCGCTGCGGCGGAAGACCGACGCGTCCTCCTCGCGGGGGAGAAGCGTGAATCCCGTGGGGTTGCCCTGATCGTCAAAGGTGCGGACCAGCAGAAAGACCGTCGCCGAATAGCCCGGAGAGACGCCCCCCATGGAAATGTCCACGAGGAGCGTCAGCTCCGTTACGCCGGGATCGAGCTGCGCCAGGATGGAGAAAAGCTCCGATGCCTCCCGGTTGTACATTCCCGCAGCGACCGCCTCGGGGGCGAAGTCGAAGAGTGCCTCGAGCAGGGAGGGAGCGTCGAAGAGACGTGTCAGGGCTTGCGGATCGGTGATGAACACGGGTCCCGCGATGACCGTTCCCCCCGACACGAGGGTGAGGGTGAGGGTTATCTCGGGCAGGGGAATGCTCGGGTCCGGCGAAGGAAAGGGCGACGGCGTGGGACCGCCCGTCGGTGACGGCGTCGCCGTCGGGTCCGGCGGTGTCGGCGTCGCCGTGGGTGCGGCGGTGAAGGCGGCTTCGATGGTGTGGTTCGCCGTCACGTTGGGGAACGTGTAGGTCGTTGCGCTTCCCATGGAGACACCGTCCACGGTGACGTCCGCCACGGCGTAGCCCGCGTCCGGAGTGACCGTGAAGGTCTGGTCCGTGCCCTCCGGCACCGTCACGTTTCCCGCGGGAGCGATGGTTCCGCCGGGGCCCGCCGAGGCGGTGATGGTCCAGCCCCGGACGAAGAGGGCGGTGACGCGCTTGTCCCCGTTCATGGTCACGGTGGTCACGGGGTTCGTCCCCGAGACGTCACCACTCCATGCCGCGAAGGACCAGGGTGCGGTGGCGGCGGCTGTCAGGGTCACCATCGTGTTTGTGTCGTAGGACCACTGGTTGCCCTGTGTGCCGAAGGCACTTCCCGGGGATGTTCGCGTCACTGTTCCGGAGCCCTCGGTCTCCACGGCGAGAATCGCCTTTCCCGCCCAGTACTCGTAGGTGCCAATGTCCACGCCCGCGCCCTGGGGGCGGAAGACGCCGCGCTGGTCCGCGGAGAGGACGGTGACAGTGGTTCCGCCGATGGTGTGCACTCCCGTGCCCAGCCCCGCATCGAGGGCGGAGCTGCCTGCGGGGAGGGCCATCGTCTCGGTGACGCCGCCGTGCCACGCCAGGGGGCCGAGATTCGGGTCGATGGTGATGATGTCCGTGCCCACGTAGCCACCCCGGACCACGCTGTGGGTCACGGTTGCGGAGCCGGAGCCCGTCTCGGAGATTTCGTCCGCGGCGGAGGCGTTCCAGAAGATGCAATTGGCGATCGTGGGACTGCTGTCCGTGTTGGCCATGCCGGCGCCCTCGCTCGCGGTGTTTCCGGAGAAGGTGCAGTTTGTGACGACGGCGTCGCTGCTGTCGTTGACCATGCCGCCGCCGTCGCAGGTGGTGGCGCTGTTCCCCGAGAAGGTGCAGTTGGTGACGATGGGGTTGCTGCTGAGGTTGACCATCCCGGCACCGCCATAGTCGGTCGCGGTGTTTCCGGAGAAGGTGCAGTTTGTGACGACGGCGTCGCTGCTGTCGTTGACCATGCCGCCGCCACCGCTCATGGCGGTGTTTCCTGAGAAGGTGCAGTCCGTGACGGTGACGACGGTGCCGTTCATGTTGACCATGCCGCCGCCGTCCATCTCAGAAGCGGAATTTCGTGAAAAGACGGAGCCCGTTATCGTGACGGTGCTGTCCGAGTTGATCATGCCGCCACCACTGCTCATGGCGCTGTTTCCTGAGAAGGTGCAGTCCGTGACGGTGACGACGGTGCAGCTCAGATTGACCATGCCGCCGCCGTCAGCCACAGGAGCGGAGTTTTGCGAAAAGACACAGTCCGTGGCGGTGACGGTGCTGCTCGCGTTGACCATGCCGCCCCCGCCGTAGAAGGCGCTGTTCCCCGTGAAGATGCAGCCCGCGACGGTGACGGTGCTGTTCATGCTGAGCATGCCGCCGCCGAGGGTTGTGGAGGTGTTTTCCTCGAAGGTGCAGTCGGTGATTTTGGGGCTGCCGCCGTCCGTGACCATGCCGCCGCCGTAGAGGGCGCTGTTCCCTGAGAAGGTGCAGTCGGTGATGGTGGGGCTGCCTCCGTCGTTGAAGATGCCGCCGCCGTAGGCCAGGAGAGTGGTGTTTCCCGCGAAGGTGCAATTGGTGATTTTGGGGCTGCCGTCCGTGTTGACCATGCCGCCGCCCTCTCCCGCGGTGTTTCTTCCGGCGGTGACGGTGAGACCGTCGAGTACGGTGCTGTCCGTGATGCTGCTGTCCGCCGTGACCACGGTTTTGCTGTTGATGCCCCGTATCTGGCCGGCGCTGAGGGTGACGCCGTTCACTTTGCCCACATCGTCGTTCGCCAGGTCACCCGTGAGAACCGTGACGTTGGCGCTCCAGTTCCGGTCCGCGCTGGCAGTTTCGGTGCCGGAAAAGCCGCCGTAGAGCGCCACGCCCTCCACAAGCTCGAAGGTGGCGTCGGCGTCGTTTGTCACCGAGGGGCGGTAGGCGCCCTTGGCGATCCAGAACTCGTCCCCCGCCGTGGCGCCCTGAATGGCGGCGGGGAGCTCCGCCTCGCCGAAGGCGTTGCCCCAGCTCGATCCGTCCCGTGCTCCCGCGCCGCCCTGCGTGACGTACTTCACCGCCGCTTCGGCGGAAGCGGTGCGGAAAACGCTGTGCCAATCCGGTGTTCCCACCCCGAGGCAGAGAAAAAGCGCCAGAAAAATTCCCGCAGCCACGAATCTCATGTTTCCATAATGTGGATCTTCGCTGTGCTGCATGCAGTATCTCTCCCTCGTCGTCGGTTGTGTGCGGGGTGTTTGCGTGCGCACTCCGCCCGGCAGTGCGATGCACTCCATTTCTTTGGACATGCTAAACCCTGACACGCTGTCAAGGTCAAGGGCTTTTCCGCGAAAACAGCGCCCCCGTCGTCGGACGGGGGCGCTGCCTGAATGTGCCTGCGCGGAGGTCTTGCGCTCTTGTGGGGACTGCGGTGTCTACCGGTACGAACCCATGGCGATGGAGCCCGTGTCGCTGTCGAACCGGAAGGAGACGAAGCGCAGCTCGTCCTTGATCTCCCGGCGGGTGCCGCGGATCTCCACGATGACGCCCGGGTGCAGCTTCTGCTTCACCTTGATGTAGCCGCCGCCCCGTATCTTTTGTTCCATGCTGTTCCGCAGGGCGGTCCGCTCGTCCTGCAGGTGGTGCAGCTCCCGGATGGAGGCGTTGTAGTGCTGGATGAGCAGCTCCATCTTGGTCTGGATGTCCGGGGGAAGGACGATGCGGCCGTCCTTGACGAAGCGGGTGACGCTGCGCTTCATCACCTCGGAGATTTTCGCCGCCATTTCCTGAAGTTCCCGGATGCGCGCCTCCAGTGCCTCGATTCTCGCCCGGGTGCGGAAGTCGATGCCCGTTGCAAGAAGGGTGCGGGTGCCCATGGGAGTGCCCGCAGCGACGACGTCGATCCGCTCCAGGGCCACCACGGAGCCGCCGAGGACGCCCTTGTCGGAGCCGCGCCGTCCTTCGAGAATCACGCTCTTGCCGGAGTGGACCCGGGCGTGCATGAGATGGGACTTGGCGATCACTTCTTCGTCGGCGGCAACGATGCCGCCTTCCATGAAGCGCATGGTCACCTTGCCTCCGGCGTCGATGTCGCTTGTCTCGCCCAGGATGCCCCCGTGGATGTGCACGTCCCGCCCGGCCTTGATGGAGGCGGACTCCACGTTGCCGAAGACCTCCACGTCCACTCCGGCGCTGACGAGAAATCCCTCGCGCACGTGGCCCCGGACGATGATGCTGCCGTCGAAGAGCACGTTGCCCACGCTCAGATCCACGTCGCCGCGCACCACCACCACGGGCTTGACCAGGAGGCGGTTGCCCCGGAACATGGGCTGCCCCGTGGTGGCGGCCGTGAAGAATTTGCCGTCCTCGGAGGCGACGCCGTCTCCCATGGTGAGGGGTGATTTGGGCGGGGCGGGGACCTCGATGACGTTGCCGAAGATGTCCCGTCCCGGTTCGCCCGGAATGGCGGGTTCAAGGATGGCGAGCAGCTCCCCCGTCTCGACGGAGAAGATCTCTCCCTTGTCCCGGTAGTCTACCTTCGCCTCGGCGTGTTCCATGCGGGGCGGCCTGCGTCCTTCCAGGGGAAAGAGAATTTCGAGGCGCGCCTCCCGGGGAAATTGTGGGGGAATGCCCTCGGCGGCGACCACCCGGCGCTGGATCTCCCCGGTGGTGTTGCAGAGGTGCACTCCCTCGGAGAGGCTCTCCTCGGCGATCTCCTTGATGCCCATTTCCAGGAGATGGTCGCAGATGGCCGCATAATCCAGCGTTTTGCCGCCTCCCGAGGCGGGGTAGAGATCCACCAGTGCCTTGAGGCGGTCCTTGGAGACCTGCACGTCGAAGGTGGCGTCCACGGGCTTGACCGTGCCGTCGCTCTCGACGGCGGCCACGTCCATTTCGGAGAGGAGTTTGTCGATGCCCGCCTCGAGAAACAGTTCGGCCCGGCTTTTCTCGCTCTCTCCGGCGTCGGGGGCGTTTTCGCCTGCAGGAGTGCCGGAGGCCCGGTCGAAGAGAAGGTCTGCGGGAGTTTCGGAGAACATGTCGAAGGTCGGGGAGCCCGGCGTTCCTTCACCCGCGTCTGTTTTCGCCTGTTTCGCCGGCTGTTCCGCGAACATCCCGGCGTCGTCCGTCGTTTCCCCGTCGCCGCATGTTTCCTTGTTGCGGGGTTTCAGCACGTCGTTCATGACGCATCGTCCTTTCGGGGGTTCTCTCTTGGGCGTCGTGCCGCACCGCACCGCATCGCGTCGTCGCGCTGCCTGCGCCGTTACGCTCTCCCGGGGGCATGCCGCCAGGCCTGAGAGAACGTGTCTCCGGGTTTATGGGAGAA
Organism: Aminiphilus circumscriptus DSM 16581; assembly: GCF_000526375.1. Classification (NCBI taxonomy): domain Bacteria; kingdom Thermotogati; phylum Synergistota; class Synergistia; order Synergistales; family Aminiphilaceae; genus Aminiphilus; species Aminiphilus circumscriptus. The sequence goes on from NZ_JAFY01000001.1 coordinate 98,048, forward strand.
GGGACCGGAGTCACGCCCTCCTTTCGGACAAGGATAAACGTTGACACGCTGTCAATGTCAAGTAGCGTCTGCGGCGGAAAAGGGGGTCGTCTTCCGGGGAAAAGATGCGACCGAAGGGAAGGAGGCTTGTCCCGGCGAAGAACATCGCCGCATGGTGGTGTTCGCCGCTGCTCTTTCTCCCTGTTGTGGCGAAGCATCATCGACTCGTCGGCGGATTTTATCACCGCATCGTGTGTCACGTTGTTTAAAACGGTATAACACAAGATGTCCCGTATGACATGAGGCCCGAGGCTCATCTTTCGGCAATGCGGGCTCAGAGCCGGGAGTCCGCCTGTTCCGGCCCTGGAGCTTGGCCTTGTCCGGCCCCGGAAGTGTTTCTGTTTCGTCCCGGGAGGTTTCCGCCCGGCCCGGGGAACATCTCCGTCCGGGCGTTTCCCCTTCGCTCGGTTCCGTGCTCATTCCGCCCTTGGGGAGGGGGAGGGAAGAAAGGGGCGTCGCGGCAAAAGTCCCCCCAGGCGGCGAAGAATTCCCCGAAAGCTGGGGCGCCGCCGCCGCAGGTGCGACGGCGCACTCCCCGACGCGGGGAGCAGGGTCGCGAGGAATCGCCGTTCACCCTCCGTCGGCAGTTTCCACCCGGCGCCCAGATGAACGGCGTTCGGCAGCGGGGTGCCGGGTTTGCTCCGGGGCAACGCATTTCCTTTACGGACACGGAATAACACGGTCATGGAGGTTCCTCCTTCCCTGTGTTTTTTACGAATTTCCTCGCCGGGTGTTCTCGCCCGGTGTTGTGGCAGGCCCGCATTTTCCCGGCGGGTCCTCAGGAAACGGCTGTTTTTCGTTTCGGTGCGCGTGCCGGTGTTTCTCGTGCGTCGTTTATCGTTTGTCGAGCGTCTGTGTCAGCGCAACCGTTCGTCCAACCAGGTAAGTCAAGTTATCCAAATATAAGTGTACATCATTTTTTTGTTTTTGGCATGCTTCGTTCTCCAGGTGCTCCTGGTGAGGAGGGGGGTCGGCGGTGCGTCCTCGCCGCGCAAAAGACGCTGCCCGCGGAAGGTTTTTTGCGGGAGATCCGCCGTGCAGGGGCGATAAAAAACAGGGGCGATAAAAAAAGGAGGCGGGGGCGGCCACGCCCCCGCCTCGCTCTGTGGATGGACTGCAATGACGTGTGTTCCGCAGGTTGCCTCAGCGTCGAGGCCCCGGAAGAGCCGGCGTTTTCTCGCTCAAGGAGAACCCCTCCAGGGATCTCCTGAGTTCGCTGGAAATGGAGGTGAGCTCTTGTGCTCCCGCGGCGACGCGCTGTGCTTCGTCGATGACGTCATTCATCACGGCGCTCACGGCCTTTGTCGCCGCTGTGGCCTCTCCCACCCGAAGGGCGATGTTCTGCACGGTGCTCGCGATCTCCTCGCTCGATGCGGCTTGTTCCTGCGACACCGCCGCAAGGTCCTGGGTGGCGAGGGTGATCTGCCTCAGCGAGGCGAGGATTCCTCCGATGGTTTTGCGGGTCGTCTCCGCCAGGGCGGCGGCCTCCCGGGATTCCTTGGCATTGTGCTCCACCGCGGAGACAACCTGATCCAGATCCTTTGTGATCTCTCCGGCCAGATCGGTGATGCGCCGGGCCGCGCCGTTGGATTCCTCCGCCAATTTTCGCACCTCTTCGGCGACCACCGCAAAGCCCCGCCCCGCCTCGCCCGCCCGGGCCGCCTCGATGGCGGCGTTCAGAGCGAGCAAGTTCGTTTGGTCTGCGATCTGCGAGATCTGGCCGACGAATCCTTGGATCTGCCGGGCTCGCTCTCCAAGGCCTCGCACGCGCTCCGCTGACGTCTTGGATTCCTCGGCCAGGCGCAGAACGCTTTGCTCCACTGCGAGGACTGCCTCGGCCCCCTCTTCACCCGCCTTGTGGGAGCGGTCTACTTCGCCGGCGATCTCCGTGCTCCGCTGAGCCGCCGCCTGGGCGCCGCTCGCCACCTCTTCCACGGAGGCGTTGATCTCCTGGGCCGCCGCGGCGAGGTTCTCCATCTGTGAAGCGACCTCGTTGCTGCGCTCCTCCGCCTTTGCGATGAGTTCCTTCACGGCCTCGGCGATGTTCGCGAAGGTCTCTGTCTCCGTTGCGAGGCGCTCCGATTCCCCCTCGATGGTCCCAATGGTTCCCCGTTGGGCGGCGATCATCTCTGCCAAGGCAACGGCCATCTCGCCGAGTTCGTCCCGGCTCGCCACGCCGAAGTCCTCGAGGCGGATGGAGAGGTCTCCCTGTTTTGCTCGCTCCGCCAGGACCGCCACGCGGCGGAGCGGCCCCACGAGACGCCGGGCGACGAACCAGACGAAGAAGACGAGAAGGAGCATACCCCCCGCCGCGAGGGAGAGGATCGTTTTGAGAAGGCCCGTCGCCCGGGCCATGACCTCCTCCTCGGCGAGGACGACGCTGAAGCTCCAGGGAATGTCCGTTCGTCCCGCCCGAACGGGCACCGTGGCCTTCAGGGTTTGTTTCTTGAGCGCCTCCGACCAGGCTTTTTCGAAGAAAGCCTCGCCGGCGCGGAGTTTGCGGAGGTACTCCTCGCCCTGGGGCGTGGTCAGCTCTCCCGTGGGCTTTCCGATCCTGGTCGTATCGGAGTGGCTCGCCACGATGCCGTTATTGGTGACGAGCCTGCCAAAGCCCGTTTCGTAAAGGCGCATCTCTTTGGTGATCTTCTGAAGGTCCTCCAGGGCGAGGTCCGCCCCCACCGCGCCGATGACTCTGCCGCCGGAGAGGACCGGCACGACGAGGCTTGTCACGAGGACCGTTCGCCCTCCGGCGGACCGTGTAAAGGGCTCGACGATGGTCTCCCGGGCACGCTCTCGGGCCTTGAGATAGTAGTCCCCAGGGCCGGGCTGGTCGTAGCCTTCAAGGGCCCGTCGCTCCAGGGCGCCGCCGGCGCGAATCCACAGAGGAATGAAGCGTCCCGAGGCGTCGTGTCCTTCCGTGCCGGCGAACTCCCGGTCCTTGCCGTCGAAGGCGTCGGGCTCCCAGCAGCTCCAGAGGGCGAAAAGCTCGGGCGTTTCCTCGATGGTGCGCCGGAGCATGAGGTCCACGATTTCTCGCGTCGCATACCCCGCCTCCTGCAAGCCTCCGATGGCCGAGGCGAGGGCCCGAACGGTGTCGAGGGGAACCTCGAGGGCGGCCTTCATATCCGCCGCGTACTCCGTGGCTTTTGCCAGGGCAAGCGTCTCCGCGTCGCCAAGGGCGTTTTTGTGCTCCAGATAGGCCGTTGCGCCGATGAGGACCGCCGTGACCGGAAGCACCGCCAGAAGCATGAAGAGGACGAGTTTCCATTGCAAACCGAACCGCCTGTGCCGCAACGCCTTTTCCATGAACAGCCCCCCCTGAACAGAGTTTTTCCCCCGGCGAAAACGTCAGCGCCTCCGGAGGGAGAAGAAAAAACAACGCCCGTGTTTCACAGCACCCTTGCGTCATCTCTTTTTCTAAAGAAAGTATAGCACGGTCCTTTTGGCTGGAGCAAGAAGTCCCGAAATCACGAGGACCCGATGCCCGCTCTTGTCAGGAGTGGAAGTCCCAGTCGTCGGTGTTTCCGAGGCTTTCCGCCCCCTTGGGGGGACTGGTATCTCCGTCGGTGCAGGACGGCATCAGGCCGAGCTGCACCAGGCGGATTCGCATGGCCTCCCGGGAGACGAGATAGCGCGCCGCCAGCTCCTTCACGGGCGGAACAAGGCGCCGCGGTTCCCGGACGAGAAGCAGCTTGGGCATGAGCAGTTCCGCGGCGAAGCGGTTGGCTTCGGTCTCGCGGAGCGGCGATCGCTCCAGATTCCACGCTGCCCCCGCCGCTCTGGCGGCGTGTCCCGCCAGCAGGGCGTGCCCCAGCTCGTGGGCCACGCTGAAGCGCTGTCGCTCCCGGCTCAGTGCCCCGTTCACGGTGACGAGACGCCGCCCGTCCCGGGTGCGCGGCGTGTACACAGCGTCGAAGAGCGCGCTGCCGCAGGAGACGACCCAGATCTCGACTCCGAGCGTCCGGCACACCGCGCCCACATCCACGGGCGGTTCCGGACTGCCGAGGCGCACCCAGAGCTTGCGCGCCGTCACCTCCGCCCACGTCATGGGGTGCCTCCGCACCGGAATGCTGGGTCCCGCCGGCAAGCCGCCGCATCGCGCCGGAGGGCGGTTTCGTCGATGCAACGTCCGCCCTCGGAGAGAGCCGGATTCTGACCATTCCGTTTTTTCGCGGTCGCCGCGTTGGACGGCATTTCCTCGAGTCCGCGGCGTTTCCCTGTGCACCCGATGCGGTGCGTTCCGTGGGGCGGCCGGTCGGGCAGCGCCGTCAGGGACGGGGACATCAGAAGCTGCCCTCCGCCCGGCGGGCCTTGAGCGATGCGTCCACATAGCCGAGGGCCAGCTTGAGATGCGTCACCAGAAAATCCCAGTCTTCCTCGGTGAGTTCGTGCCGTGCCTTGGCGAGACTCCGCAGATGGAGTCCCACTTCGGGATGTTTGCGGGCCAGCTCGTCGAAGAGCGCCTCGCTCTCGCTCACCCGCCGTTCCGGCGGTGGCGCCGGGGCGATGTCCTCGTCGCCCGCGAGAAAGGAAAGCGGGCAGCCCAGCACGTTTGCCAGGGCCTTGAGCATCTCCAGGGTGAAGCGACGCTCCCCCCGCTCCATGCGGCTCACGTTCGCCTGGGTGGTGCCCAGCGCCCGGGCGAGTTCCTGCTGTCCCATTCCGGCGTTGCGCCGGGCATAGCGGATCCGTTCTCCCACTGAGGACACGCGGATCACCTCCTTTACGTCACGGCGCACCGTGCGCTGTCCATCATGCGTCTTCTTTGCGCGGCCATGTTCCTCCGTTCAGTATACTCTTTTTCGGCATAACGTAAACATATTTTGTCATAGAGCATGTCTATGCGTATTGAAAAATGTCGAAAAGGATTATACGATGCCTCCGGAGGTGATGTCCATGTCTTTCGACGACACGAAATGCCGCACCCATCTGTCCGCACTGGCCGAGAACATCCGGCGGGCCCGGATCAAAGCAGGATTGAGCCAGGTGGAACTGGCCGAAAAGTGTGCGCTCTCTCAGGGAAATCTCTCCCGCATCGAGACGGGGGAGCGCCGTCCCTCGGTGCTGCTGCTGTTCCGCATCGCCGAGGTGCTGGAACTTTCGCCGACGCGGCTTCTCGCCCGCCGGGGAAGAGAGAGGGGGTTTCCATGCCGTCGCGCCGAGGTACCCCGCGCCGGCTGCATCGCTGAAATGGAGGCGGAAGCCGGATCGGATGCGGCAACCGCAGTGAGTGCGGCAAGCGGCGTGAATTCGCAAACCGGAACGAATGGAACAGGTGGAACAGGTGGAACAAATGGAGCGAATGGAGTGGTTCGGGCGGAGAGGGCGGACGCCGGGTGGGCATTCCGCGTGGCCTCTTCGGAACGGAGAGGAGCGCTTCCGTGAGTGCGGCGGGTGACCGCGAAAGCGCCGGGCGGGTCGGAGAGGTGGGCGACCGGCCCGACGCGGCCCGTCAGGGCGGCTGGTTTTCCCGGGTGGGAAACGCCGTGCTGGACGACGAGACCCTCACGGCCCACCAGAAGAGCATCTACGCGGCGCTCTGCCGTTTTGCCGACCGGGACGGGCGCTGCTACCCCTCGCTGGCCACCATCGCCGCCAAGGCGGGGTGCGCCCGAAGATCCGTCGTGGAGGGGCTGCGGGTGCTGGAAGAGCGGGGGTATGTGGTGCGCGAACCCCGCAGGGCCGGACGCTGCCGCATCAGCAATCTCTATTGGGTCTACGGAGATAAAACGGCAACCGAAAGTGAAGCCGTGATCGCACGCAGAAAGATATCCGAAAGCCAAGATGCGGCCGAAACCCCTAACGCAGGCGAGGATGGCGCGTTCAGCCTTCCGGAGACGTTGGCGTGGACAGCCGCAGGCGGCGTCGTTCCTTTGGGCGCGGAGCCGAAAGCGGCGGAAACGTCGCCCGGGGCGGTGCGGCCCGGCGTTTCCTGCGGCGCGGCGGGAAGTGCGGAAGCGACGGCGAAGACGGAGAGGCCCCGTTTTGCGGCATTTTCGTCGCCGCTGTCGCCGCTGTCGCCGCTGCGGTGCCCCAGAGGCGGAGGAGCGCGGGAGCTGCCCCGGGTTGTGCGCGACGCGCCCTCTCCGGGGCAGGACCCGCCCGACGTCGTGCGACAGGTGCCTCACTCCGGGCGGGAGATGCCCCACCCCGGGCAGGATGTGCCCTTGGGTGGTGCGCCTGCTGCCTCCAGAACCAGACTCAGGAAACCAGACCCAGAAACCAGACGGGGGGACCAGAGAGAGCCCCCCCGGCCCGGGGGGGAAGAGGCCTTTGCCGCCTGGGTGGCGGGCGTGGTGGACCGCATTCTTGGGGCCGGAGGAACGCGGAAATGACTCCCGAGGACTTCCGCGAGTTCGTGACGCTTTTGGGGCGCACCGCCGAAGTGTACGGGCGCCCCCTGCCTCCGGACGGCGCGCTGACGGTGATGTTCAACGCTCTGGCGGACTGCACCCTGGAGGAGATCCGCGCCGCCCTCACGGCCCATATCCGGAGCTGCAAGTTCATGCCCCGTCCGGCGGATTTGCTGGAGCAGATCCGGGGCAGCGAGGAGGACCGGGCTCGGGCGGCGTGGCACCGGGCGCTCGCCGCCTGCCGGGGGGTGGGGACCTGGACCTCCGTGTACTTTGACGACCCGGCGGTGCATTACGCGGTGGAGCGCTTGGGCGGATGGCCCGCTCTCGGGGCGGTGCGCGGAGAGGATCTGCCTTTCCGGGAGAAGGACTTCTGCTACTGGTACGCCCGGGCGGAACGGGCCGACCTCGCCTGGGACGCGGTGCCGCCGGTTCTCATCGGGCAGCACCACCTGCTCTCCCGGGGTGGTCTCTTTCCGCCGCCGCCCCCCGTGCCCGCGGACGAACGCACTGCGGCGGCCCTGCCCCGGGGGCCCGCCATGGCAGCGGGCGCTGGTGCGCCCCAGGGTGTTCTTTTCCGGGCGGGGGCTGCGCCGCTTCTGGGCGAGATCCTCGCCCGGGCCGGAGCGGAGGCGGCCCGGAGGGCCCTCTCGCCGGAATGCAGGCTGGTGCAGGCGTAAGGCGTGGAAGGCGCGGCGGACACGGAAGGTCTGGGGCGCCTCACCTCCGCGCCTCCGCAAGGGGCAGCAGGCGGTCGCTTCCGCCGCGGGGAAGGAAAACGCCACCGTGCGCGGCGATAGCGGCGCCGGAGGCAGGAGGTCGGTCGCTCAGGCCGCGGGGGTGTCGGCGCGGCCTGAGCGCATTCGATCCAAAAGCGTCAGGATGTGCAGCAGGTAGAGAAGGGCGCCGCCGTTGGCGGCGAGGACGGGGCCGAGAATCCATCCGGGGATGACGCCCGAGACGAGCATGGACGTGCCGAACAGGATGGAGAGCAGGTTCATCGTCACCTGGGTGGTGGTGAGCTTCACCAGAAGAGGCGGAACGGGGCCGGGCGCGGAGAGGTGCGCCTTCGGGGATGCGCCGGCGTCCGGAGAGGCGTCCGTTCCCGGAGAAGTCTCCGCCGCCGGGGATGTGTCGGTGCCCTGGGAAGTGCCCGTGTCCGGACCCCTGTCCGGAGAGATGCCCGTCCCCGGGGCGTGCGGCGCTCCTCGCGCCGTCAGGAGGGAAAGGCAGAGCTTGCCCAGGGTGAGCCCGCCTCCCAGGATGTTGCACACCCCCACGAGGACGGTGAGAAACGGCACGAGAACGCCCGGAACGATGCAGGAGACGATGCCCGGGGCGGCGAAGAGGAGCCCCAGGATGATCATGAACCGCGACCTGGGAAACGCCCCGACGGGAGTGCTTCCCGCGGCGAGCATCTGGAGGGCGAAGAGCACCATCAGCAGACCGAGCTGGGCGCTTCCCGAAAAGGGAAGCAGGCCCAGGTTGACGGGGATCAAGAGCACCCCCAGAAGGACCATGAAGACCCCCGTGAGGAGCAGCAGCGCCCGGTCCGCCGGCAGCGCCCCCGGACCGCTCCGGGGAATTCCCGCCTCGGGATAGAGGCGGTAGACCTTTTCGAGGACGAAGGCGAGAAGAAAGAGCGCGCCGCCGAAGGCGAGCGCCACGAGGGCCGTCAGCGGCGTGGCGAACAGATCCTTCTTCCAGACCAGCAGCCCCAAAAGAATCGACAGCGCGTAGACCGCCCCCGCCGCGGCGACGAGGCGCCGGAGGACGCCCCCCTGTTCCAGCCAGGCGCGGCACTTTTCCCGGGAGAAGAGCATCTCCAGAAGCAAAAGGGCACCCCCCGGGCCGAGGCAGAGGGCGAGCAGCATCCGGGGCATCTCGCCGAGCAGGTCCGGAACGAAGCAGGTGACGATGCCCACGGAGGCGACGGCGATTCCCAGCGCGAGCAGCGGTTTTGTCCGGCGGGCGTCGCCGAAGGGCGTTTTCCCAAGCGTGACGATCTGCACGGCGAAGAAGAAGAGGAGCAGCCCGTACAGCCCGTTCTCGTACCAGGGGAGCGCGCCGGAGGCGGCGGAAAAGAGCAGCGCCCCCGCGAGGGTCAGGGCGAGCCCGCCTACGAGGAGGATGACCACTTCGAGGGGAAGGTCCGTCGCGTCCGAGAGCCCTCGCAGGCGCCGCAGCGACGGGAGATGTCGCAGAAGCGGCGGAGATCCCCCGGGCTGCACGAAGGAATGCGCGTTTCGTCGCTCCGGCGTCACGGCCGTCTCCTCGCCTTTCGTTCTTTCTTCCTTCATGGGTCTTCCTACCCCCTGACTCCTGTTCATGCGTCTTTTCCGCCTCGGCTTTCGCCGTTGCAAGGGCAGGCTCTCAGCAGTAGGTCCCCTTCGTGCGGTAGTTCTCCCGGCGCTCCGCTGCCATTTCCCGGGCGAGGCGCTGGAATTCCTCGTAGTCTTCCCGGTAGAGCCGGTCGAACTCCCGGGCTGCTTCGGGCAGGACGATCACGATGGCCTTCTTCTCTATTTCGGCGAAGATGTACTCCACCGCTTCCTCGACACTGATGGAGTCCGGCGGAGGGGCCATCTCGCCGAAGATGGCGGTGCGGACGTTGGCGGGGCAGAAGACGCTGAAGGAGAGTCCCTCCACCTCCAGCTCGTACTGCAGGCTCTCCGTCATGCTGATCACCGCGCTCTTGGTGGCGGCGTACACCGCCTGATAGGGAAGGGGAATGCGCCCCGCGATGGAGCCGGTGTTGACGATGTGGCCGAATCCCTGCTCCCGCATGATCGGAATGGCCGTATAGGTGCCGTGGACGACCCCCATGAGATTCAGGTTCACCACGAAGTTCCAGATGTCGAAGGTGATCTTCTCCGTCGGCAGGGTCATGCCCATGCCCGCGTTGTTGAACACGAAATCCAGATGTCCGTCAAAGTCCTTCGCGTCCCGAACGAGAGCTTCCACCTGGTCGAGCTTGGTGACGTCCGTGTGCCGGGGGATCACTGTTCCAAGCACTGTTCCACCCAAGGCGCTCCGGAGGCGTTTTGACTCCCTGGCGAGGTTCTCGTCATTCACGTCGGCCATGAACACCGCCCGGGCTCCCCGGGCGAGCAGCGCTTCCGTGATGCCCAGGCCAAGGCCCGACGCGGCGCCCGTGACCACCGCCACCTTGTTCTCGAAATATCCGCTCATGTCCCCCATCCTTTCTTGCCGGTCCGCCTCCTGTCTCTTTCCCGTTCCCCGTCTTCTGTCTCCGGTCCTTTCCTCCGCATTGTCACCCCTTCTGGCGCTTCTTTCGTCGGGGTCTTGTTTTTCCGTTTCTTCTTTCTTTTTTTCTCTCTCTGTTTCTCTCTGTTTCTCTTTGTTTTTCTCTCGTTCTTTCTCTTTTTTTCTTTCTTTTTTTCTTTCTTTCTCTCTCTCTCTCTCTCTCTCTTTCTCTCTCTCCTTTTTCTCTCTGTTTCTTTCTCTTTCTTATGGAAGCTCTGAATAAAGGCCTTTCGCTTTCCCTTGACTCAGGCCGCATCAGACTCTGCGAGGCTGACATAGCCTTATTCAGAGATTCCTTATCTCTTTCTCCCTTTCTTCCTTTTTTTCTCTCTATTTCTCTCTGTTTCTTTCTCTCTTTCTCCCTTTCTCTCCCTCTCTCCGTCTCTCCTTCCCTGTTTCTTTCTTTCTTTCTTTCTTTCTGTCTGTCTGTCTGTCCCTTTTTTCGGAATTCCCCGCGTCAGGGGAGCGCTCTCGAATCGCCCACGTTGAGCTGCGCCGATCCCTTGAACATCATCGCCGTGAAGGGGCTCTTCACGGGAAGATCCGCGAGGGTGGCGATGATGGGCCACTGCAGGGGATGTTCCGCCGCGGTGAGTTTGGTCCAGGTGCAGTGTCCCTCTCCCGACCAGGCGCGGGCCATGCGCGCCTCCTGGGGATAGAGCGTGGCGTGGCTCAGGGAGGCGCCTCCTCTGCCGAGGTTGGGCAGATAGCGCCAGCCGAAATAGTTCATCTTGCTCCGGGAATTCGCCGCGGCGACCTCGCTCTCGGAAAGTGCCCGGGTACGGGTCATCTCCAGCGTGAGGAACGTGCGGCTCTCGTAGCTCGCGGCGGTGAACCAGCGATCCTCCACGCGGCGCTCGCAGGCGATGTCCGCGAAGAGCTTCGGCATGCCGTCCTCCTCGCGCCCTCCGATGATGGGGCAGGCCTTGTTCTCCCAGATGACGAACACGTACTCCCCGACGAGCCCCTCGCCGTTTCCGAGGTAGCGCACCGGCGTGGTGACCTGGATGAGCCGGTACTCACCGCCGGCCATCCACGCCACGTCCCGGGCGTTCGAGAACTGAACGTTCACCAGGGGCTCCAGCAGCTCGAAATCCTCGGGAAGAATCGGGAGCAGCGCCTCCGGATCCGTCCGAAACTGAAGGCTGATGCCCGTCATGTCCCCGTAGACGGTGCGCACGGGATAGAAGGCATGCCCGGAAAAATGCACCGGCATGGCGTAAACGTACTCGTCCCTGAGCCTGAAGGTGCCTCTCATGGTTCCGCCTCCCGGAATGGATTTTCTGCATCATGGCATTTCTCGCGTGGATTGTCAAACCAGTACCCTGTCGCTTCGGGCGCTTTGGCTCACGGTGGCGCAGTGCATTTCCAAAGGACGGGGGAAGTGCGGTGGAGGGGGCATGTCCGCGCCGGAGCCGAGGCCGGGACTGCCTTGGACCGGGGATGGTGGGCTGTTTCTTCTCCGGGAGGCGGAGGAAACGCGTCGGAAAGAACGAAAAAAACCGGGCAAGAACCGGGGCGGAGCCGAACCAAGGGAAGCGTCGGAAAGAAATCGGAACAGGTCACGCACCCCGGATGGCGTGCTCCGGCGGAGGTTCCTCAGGCGCTGGGTGCGCCTCTGGTGCGTGTGCATGAACACTCCGAGTTCTGAAAAATCGATGGGCAAACCTGCAAAATCCGAAGAAAAACCTGCGGCATCTCTGAATAAGGCTGCGTCAGTCCCGAAAGTGCTTCGCAGAGCCTGATGCGACCCGAGTCAAGGGAAAGCGAAAGGCCTTTATTCTGGAAATCTCTGAATAAGGCTGCGTCAGCCCCGCAGGGCGCTTCGCAGAGCCTGATGCGACCCGAGTCAAGGGAAAGCGAAAGGTCTTTATTCAGGGCTTCCTCAGAGCTTCCTCTAAATAAGGCTGCGTCAGCCCCGAACGTGCTTCGCAGAGTCTGATGTGACCCGAGTCAAGGGAAAGCGAACGGTCTTCTTCAGCGCTTCCCGAAGGAAAACCTGCAAAAAACTTCGGAAAAGCCGGGGAAAAGCCGGGGAAAAGCCGGAAGAAGAACTGAAAAAACGAAATGGGAATGCCTTTTAATGACATATTTATGCGTATTGCGTGAACTGAATATGTCATTTAGGCTGAATTCGTGGAACGGAGACGGGAATTCGGCACCGCCGAAGGCCCGCTCTTCGGAGCGCTTCCGCGCCTTCCGCGAAGAAGCGCGGCACGCTCCGCACGGTTCCGACACATTTTTGCATCAGAAAGGAGGTGAAAGGCATGGCGAGTTTTCTTTCCGAGGGCAGCCGGCTGATTCTCAAGGTGCAGACCGGCAGCGACGAGTGGGGCAAGCCGAAGAGCAAGACCCTCTCCTGGCGGGGCATCGACCCCGAGGCCTCCGCGGACGACGTAGACGCCGTGGCGAACGCCCTGGCCGGGCTCTGTCTCTATCCCCGGCTGGAGGTGCAGAAGCAGGACACGGACCTGGTGACGGCCTGACGGATCTTCCCGTGAAGGGCCTCGCCGAAACTCCGCCGCCGTTGCCCGCTTTTTTCGCGGACGGCTCCGGGCGTTTCCGGTCCTTCTGAAATGCTTCCGTGTTTCCTTCCGAAGGCATTTCAATGTTCCGGGAGAGGCTCCGGGATGTGCCCCGCTCCAGTGCGGTTTCCAGGCTGCGGGCAGGGGGAGCGGAAACCTCGGCGCGGTCCTGCGCCGCATCGCCGAGGAACGGCGGAGGGCAGGAAAGGGAAAGAAGGAAAGAAAGAAGGAAGGAAGGAAGGAAGGAAGGAACGAGCAAGCCAAGAAACGAACGAAGCTGACGAACGAAGCTGACGAACGAAAGGAGGTGACATTCCATGGAAACCAGAACGTTGCGCATGATCTTCGGCCTGTCCTCGGGAAAGGAGTGGGTTCTTTCCCTGTCCAATCCCCGGACGGATCTCACCGAGGGAGACGTGACGGCGGTCATGCAGGCCATCATCGACAGTGACCTGTTTCTCGTCGGGCCGGACATGATCGTCCGTGCCGAGATCGTGTCCCGGAACGTCACGGAAGTGGTGGCCTAGCGGCCTGGAATCGAGCGGCCCGGAGGAGAGAGGCGTCGATGGGTTCGGGGCAATTGGCCCGGCGCCAAGGGGTTAGGGCTTAGAGTTCCTTGGTTTGTGTCGAGGGACCTGAGGTCGATGGTTTTGAGTCGATGAACGGGGAGTCCTGGCTGTTTTTAGGGAAACCCTGATCACCCAGAAATCGCCCTCTCTCGCTTTTCGAGTGCATCGCGTTTTTCCGGAATCGGCACGGCATGTTTCAGAGGCTCCTTAGGGAAGCTCTGAATAAAGGCCTTGCGCTTTTCCTTGACTCGGGTCGCGTCAGGCTCTGCGAGGCGCCCCGCAGGGCTGACGCAGCCTTATTCAGAGGCTCCTCATATCTGAAGGCCAAAGATCTCAATGCGTTTCCTTTGAAGCGTGTGCGGGGCGGCGGGTGCTCGTGCGGCGCCAGGCATCGCCGCCCCGTCTATCTATGCGGGCCGGAGAGAAGGCCTGGAGAAAAGGTTCATGGAAGGCTCATCTGGAAGGCGTATGAAAAAAGTCCATGGAAAAGGCCCACAGGGATAGCGTGTGGAAAAGGACCACAGGAATAGCGTCAGGAAAGACTTGCAGAAAAGACTTGTAAGAAAGCCCCGGGAACAGGGGGAGACAAGGAGGGAGGAGGCAGACATGACGGAACTTTTGCAACAGTTCGTCCAGCACGGATTTTCCGTGGTGGTGGCGGCCTATCTGTTGGTGCGCATGGAGAGCCGCCTCGACGCGCTCACCGATGCGATCCGCCGTCTGCAGGCGGTGCTCGAGACGGGGATGTTTCGCAGTGACGAGACGGCTTCGGCGGCGGTGCCCCGTGCGGGGGCCACGCTCTTTCGGGGCGAAGCCCGTTCGGGAAGGTCGGCGGGGAGGCAAAGCGCATGACCTTCTCGGGCGGCTTCGTCGGCGTGCCTGTGGAAGCGCGGTCGCTTTTTCGCATGTCTCAGCAACGGGACCAGCGGAACAGTCAGAAAGGGCAGCACGAAAAGAACGCCGGTCTCGGTGTCGCGTCTCTCGTCGCCTCAGCCCGCGGGCACCTCGCTCCGGTAACGGGAGTGATGGTGACGAAGGCGACGACAACGGGAGCAACGGCGTCGGCAACGAAAGCGGCGGCGAAGGCGGTGGAAGATGCGGAAACGAAAGCGGAAACGGAGGCTGTGGTGAAGGCCCCGAGAGAGACGGTAACGAAAGCAACGGCGTCGGCAAAGACGGCGGGAGATTCGGGAACGGATCCCCGAAAGAGCGCGGAAGCGCTCTCTCGGAGAGACGACTCTCCGGAGGAGATGCCCCGCCTGGTCTTCGAGGCGGTGCGCGTCGGCAACGGCGCCCGTACCCTTCACCGGGGGGCGCCGCTCAACGCCTTCGGCGCGGCGGTGCAGACCTGGCACGAGACCGGGGGATTCCGTTCCGCGGCGATGCGCCGCACCTGGAATCTGGCGGGTATCAAATGCACCCGGAGCTGGGTGGCCGAGGGCGGTCTCTGTTGGAGCAGCGCCACAAAGGAATGGAGTGGCGGGGCGGAGCGGCGGGTGGAGGCGGCGTTCCGGCACTACGGATCGCTGGAGCATTTTCTGGCGGATTACTCCCGGCTCCTCGCCACGTGCTTTCCTCTTGCGGCGCGCAACGCGGACTGCTGCTGGCTCTTCTTTGCGGGGCTCTCCTGGGGCGTACCCCGCAAGGACGGCACGCGCCTCCGGTGGGCCACGGACCCAAACTATAGCGCGTCGCTCGTGCGGGCGGCCCTGATACTCGCGCCCTCCCTGCTCGGCGGCGCCTGGAAGGACATTCTGCACTGCTCCTTTTCCGCGGCCCGGAGCCGGGGCTTTCCCGACGCCGCCCTGGAGGCGCTGATCCGAGCCGCTCTCGCCGCATGACCTTCCCGAAGCGGGCGTGGAATCGGGGAATTTCGACAGATTCAGGAATCATTTCTGCGTAGTCATGATGGAATGCGAAAGTTGTGCGCGTCAGTTGTGTGCGTCAGGCCCGCGCAAAAGGGTTTTCATGGCGTTTGGCGGACATCCGCGGGAAATGGATGTCCCCTTCGTGCGGGAATCTGGGTGTCCCTTGACGACGCGAAAGGGACCCGTTTTCCCCGGGCCCCTTCCGCGTCGCTTTTTCTGGTGTGCGGACCGACCGGGCCCGTGTCCGTAACGCTTGGGAGAAGCCACATTGCTTCTCGGTCGGCTTTGCCCCTGTCCCTGCGTCTCTTCCTACTCCGGTTTCCTCCGGTTTCTCTCGCTTCCGCACGCCCTCTCTTTTTCTCCCCGAGGCGTTCGTTTCTCCGCCTTTTGGGGGAAAGTGTCTCCGCAGACGAGACTCAGTCTCCGACGTTGCGACATTCCTTCGCCGTCTCCTGCCGGAGGGCACGGCACTTTGCGTTGCAGTGCCTCGGCGTCTTATTTAAACCATTTCTCGCACAGGGCGTCCTTCTCCTGTCGCACCACCTCATCCACCAGGGCCTTGAGCGCCGGATCCACGTCTTTGGGGAGCACGACGCCGAACTCCTCGGAGGAGAACAGCTCCTCCAGCACGGCCAGGGACGCATCCTCCTTCGCCTCCGTCAGGGCGAAGGGGCTGTCGAGAAGAATCGCGTCGAGAGCGCCCGCCCGCAGGGCGTCGAGCATCTCCGGAACGGCGGCGAAGATGAAGATCGTGCTCGATCCGAAACGCTCCCTCGCTACACTTTCGCTCGTGGTGGCCTGCTGGACGCCGAGTTTTTTCCCCGCCAGAGCGGCGGCGTCGGTGATGGGGGCCGCTTTCCGGAAGAGCACCATCTGCCCTGACGTGAAATACGGCTCTGAAAAGGTCACGTAGGCGGCGCGTTCGGGGGTGATGGTGACACCGGAGAGAATGAGATCCACGTCGAAGGGAGGCCACCCGCCGGGGCTCCAGGCACCGCTCACGCTTCCCGCGTCACCGTCACCCCAGGGAAGCGGCACGATCTTGAGGGAGACGCCCGCCGCGGCGGCGATCTTCTCCGCCAGATCCACGTCGAAGCCCGAGGCGGTGTTGTTCTTCCACATGTGGAACCGTCCCCAATCCTCGTCCTCCAGACCGAGGTTGAGCGTTCCCCGCGCTTTGATCTCCGCCAGGGTCGCCCCAAAGGCGACGGACACCGCCAGGAGCACCGCCACCGTACCGAGCAGCACCGCAAGAGACTTCCGCAGACTCTTTCTCCGTTTCATTGTACACGCTCCTCTCGTAAGATTTTTGAAAGCCCTGAATAAAGACCTTTCGCTTTTCCCTTGACTCGGGTCGCATCAGGCTCTGCGAGGCGCCATGCGGGGCTGACGTAGCCTTATTCAGAGATTCCTTTTGCATGATGCCCTTGTCGTCGCGTCAACTCGCGCCTTGCCTCGCCCGACTTTGCCTCGGGTCATCTCGTCTCATCTCATCTCATCTTGGATAAAGCCATGCCGTTTCTCGTTCCGCTCTGTTTCGTGCTTCTTCGTCTCGCCTTGTTCTATCTTGGGGAAACCCTGATCAAGTAGGAATCGCCCTCTCTCGATTTTCGATTACATCGCGTTTTCCCGATGCATCGCGTTTTTCCGAGATCGGCACGGCATTTTTCAGAGGCTCCTTGAATCAAGCCATGTCGTGCCTTGCGCCGAATCGTGTTCCGCCTTTTCTTGCCTTTTCCCGTCTCGCTCCGTGTCGTTTTCGCCGCTCAGGTCGTGACCTTTTGTTCCGTTGGCTCTCCCGACCTGTTTTGTCCCTCTCCGCCTCACCTCATCTTGGATCAAGCCATATTGTCTTTCGTTCCGCCCCGAATCGACCACCTCGCTTTTTCTCCGCAGAAATTCCTTTTGCTCCTGTCCTGAATGTCTGTCATGCCTGCGTTCCGGTCTTTCCTGCGCTCTTTTCTTTCCTGTGTTCCTCTCATTCCGGCGGAGCACCGGTGCTGTCTGCGCCCCCGCTGGGCGTTCTCGCCCGGGAGCATTCCCGCCGCGACGTTTTTACGCATGCCGGCCGACATGGCGTCACGCTTCCTCACGGAGCATGCGACATGTTCCACCATAGTGTTTATAACAGAAGGAAGACGTCTCGAACAATGTTGGAAAAGTGACGAATCTGTGTTATGTAGATAAAAAATCGTTCCTCGGGGGAGACGGATGTGCGACGTCGGAAACCCCGTGCGGTACGGAGGAAACGAGACGGAGAGGCGGCACGGCGGAGGGTTACGGGGAGGAAATGTTCCAGGAGAGGATGCGGAGGATTTCTGGAACGTGCTCCTGAGTCCGGCGGAGGGTGACGGGGAGGAATCTTGGAATGGCCTGCGCGAAGAAGACGTGGATGACAAAGGCGTGGACAAAGGCGTGGATGAAGGCCTGGAGGGGAAAGAGACTCTTCGGCGGCGCCTCGGGTGGCGCGACAGGCGCCCGGGTGGGAGCGGTGAAGCCGACCGCGGCGGGTGTGCTCCTCGGCGCGACGAAAGCGCCGGGGCAGGTGGAACAGTCGGAGCGGAAAAACGCCTCCGGAGCTTTTTTCGCGGTTGTTCGGAGCGTGCATGCTGCGGTTTCGCACCGCGGCAGCCCCATCGCCGTCGCCCCTGGGGTGCTTTTCGCCCGTATCGCCCTGGGGGTGCTTGTCGCGCTCTTCGTGGCGGGTGCGGCGGGGATGGCGGGAGGCTTTTTCGCTCCGGAGGCGGCGGCCGCGGCCGCGGCAAAGGAGGCAAAGGTGGTCTTTGCCCGGGACGGAGGCGTGTGGCTCACCGACGTCGCGGGCGGCACCCCGCGGCGGCTCTGCGACGGCAACGACCCGGAGATCTCCCCCCGGGGGGACGCCGTGGCCTTTACGGACTACCGCGACGCGGGGCGGCGAATCGCCGTGTTGCGCCTGGGCGAAAAGACGGCGCAGCTCGTGGCGGGCATTCCCGGCGACAACAGCTACGGCCCCCGGTGGTCCCCCGACGGCATGCGGCTGCTCTTCAACCACTGGCTTCCAGACGAGGCCCGGTGGGTGACGGCGGTGGTTTCCGCCTCGGGAGGCGACCTGCGGCTCGTCTCCGGCGCTGTGCGGGATGTCTATTCCCCCTTCTGGGCCGCCGATGGCGCGAGCGTCTACGCCCAGGATCTGGAGTTCCTCTACCGCTTCGACCTGCAGGGGCGAATGCTCGAAAAGCGTTCCCTGGCGGAACTTTTCGGCGATGCGGTGAGTTTTTCGAGCGCCGTGCGCTTTTCCGTCGCCCCCGACGGGTCGGCGGTGCTCTTTGACGCGGATCTTCCCGAAATGAGCCCCCTCGCGCAAAAAGTGGGCGAGCCCGTGAGCGCGGTCTTTCTCTGGCGACCGGCGAGCGGGGAGCAAGGGGCTCGCGTTTCCCCCGAGGACATGAGCGTCTTTTCCCCCGCATGGCTTCCGGACGGCTCGGGCTTTCTCGCGGCGGGGTTCTCCGCTTCGGATGTGAAGGGGAAGGGCGCCTCCCTGCGGCTTCTGGTCTCTCTCTACCGCTTTTCCCTGGACGGCGGTGCCCCGGTGCGGCTGGTGAAGGACGCCTTCTCCCCCTCCTGCGGCAAATAGGCCGCCCGAGGGCCGGGCGCGCAACGGCGCGGTCTTGCAGGGGCGACGCGGTACGGCACGATGTGGCACGACGCGGTCAAGCAAGGGTGACAGGGCGTGGTATGGAAAGTGGTATGGAAAGTGGAAAGCGCAGTGCGATTGTGATGCAATGCGAGAGGAGCTCGCCACAGCGCGGCGCGGCATAACGCAACGCGGCATGGAAACGGCGCGGCGCGGGAAGGGCACATCACAACGCGGTGCGGTACGAGACGACACGGTAAGGGTGCGGCGTGGAAGGCGCGGGACAACGCCGTATCACCCGCGCCGCACCTGTGGCGTGGCTCGTTCTTTACTCCTCCCGGCGGCGCTCGGCGCGGCGGCGCGCCTTGGAGGACGCGCGCTTCACCTTCTTGCGGGCGCTCCGCTTCGTTGCCGTGTAACACCACATGTCGTGTTTCCCCTGGGGCTTTGCCATGTTCTCCTCCTGTACGTTCTCTTTTCTTGTGGGAACCCTGATCAAGTAGGAATCGTCCTCTCTCGATTTTCGATTGCATCGCGTTTTCCCGATGCATCGCGTTTTCCGAGATCAGCACGGCATTTTTCAGAGGCTCCTTGTCTCGTTGCCTCGTGGTCCTCTCGTGTTCTCGTGCCGTGTCCCTCCCGTGTTCGTTGGGCGCCGCTAGAGTAGGCCCGCGGGAATGGCGTACACGTCCTCCGCCAGGGGAAGAAAGTGCTCGGCGAAACACACCACACCGCCGGTACCGACGGGGACACCCGTTTTCCGCAGCGCCGCAAAGGACCGGAACGCATCTCTTTTCGGCGAGGCGGTCTTCTTGAACTCCACGGGAAAGAGCGTGCCGTCCTGTTCGAGGAGAAGGTCGATCTCCACCTGATCCCTGTCGCGATAGTAGAACATCGTGGCGGTTTTCCCCGCGTGCCGGACGTGTCGTCACCACACCTGGGGATTTTCGGGATCCGCGTCCACGGGGTCGGCGTAGCCGTCTCCGTCCGTGTCCGGGTTCAGCTCACTGTTGTAGTTGGGAATGGTGAACCGCGCCGAGTAGATCATGGGGTCGAAGATCTGCCGGGCCGACGCGACCAGCTCCGCCTCGGGACAGCTTTCGAGAAAGAGCTGGTACGACGTGTAGAGCGGGCTCCGGGCGAGGATCGTGATCTGGATGAAGGTGAGCATTTTCCCCGCGCTGCCGTGCATCCAGCGGATGAAGGCCGCGTCCATGAGCCCCCCGTCCCCGGCGAGCCCCAGGGAGGCGAAGGGGTTCTTCTGCTCCCGGGCAAGCAGCACCGGCGACGCGCCGCCCACGAGCTTCTGGAAGACGAAGGCCCGCAAATCGTCCGTGGAGAGGCCGCCCTGCACCTGGGCCATCTGGGCGAAGACGAAGTGCGTCAATCCCCGAGGGTCGGATACCCAGAGAAACTGGGGATTGGCGTCCCGGACCGACCACTGGGGCGGGTACTGTATGTACCAGTCGCCCCCGGTGTAGAGGGGCCAGCCGGGAATCTGCCCGTGGGCCTTCTCCGTCGATGCGCTCCGCCAGACCGCGAAGAAGTTCCGGATGTACGCCTCGTTCTCCGGCGAGAGCGGATCGTGCACGCTCCCCTGGGCCGCGGCGGCGGGCGCGACGAAAAACAGTGCCGCGGCGGAACGGAGCGGCGCCGGCAGCGCCGGGGCCTGAACCAAAGCCTGAGCCGTGGCTGAAATCGGAACCTGAACCGGAGTGGAACGCGCGGAAATCGGCGCTCCGAGCGACGCCAGGGTCAGAATGACGAGGAGAACCGGGAGGACGGTTGCGGCGGTGCGGAAGCGTCGGTGTGGCGACGGAGCGGCTCCGTGCCGGAGCGCATCGCCCTTGTCACGGCGGCCCCTGCATGGAAAGGTCGTTCGTGGCCCCCTGTCAAAAGAAGCCGCTTCCGAACTCCCCTTCGTTTCCGGCGAAGCCGTCCCCGACAGCCCCCTCGTTTTCAGCGAAGCCGCTTCCGGAAGCCCCCTCGTTTCCGGCGAAGCCGTCTCCGAACGCCTCCCCGTTTTCAGCGAATCTGCTCCTGACAGCCCCCGCGTTGCCGGCGAAGCTGCTTGCGGAAGTCGCCGGGAAATTTCCTCCGAACCTCCCCGTGGAACTCTGATGCGCCGCTCCGTTGCCATGACGCTCAGCTCCTCTCTCCGTGTCCCTGTGTGCGGGATCATGCCCTGCGCTCCTCGCCGGATGTCGCTTGCGTGATTTCCCTGTCCCGTGTGCGCATGCCTTCGGGTCGGCCACCGGCGCAAGCCGAGAGCAGCCCCGATGCCCTGTCCTTGTCCCTGTGTCTGCCTTCGAGGATCTCTCCGCGCGTCGCTCTTCAGGGGCAGTGTACGCCCTTCGGAAAGTCCAGGGAAGGGGGGAGCGGAGCAATACAAAAGAACACCGCCGAGCAACAACGCGAAAGACCAATGCAAAGAGCAATGCAAAGAGCAATGCAAAGCGAGACGAGGCAGAAAAAGAGCGTGACGGAGCGGCATGAAAAAGCAGTGCAGCTGGTCGACGTGAAAGAGCAGGAAAAAAGGCAACGCAAAGGAGCGATGCACGACACAAGGCGGAGGCATGTCGCGAGATACCGTGGAATGGTTTTCGCAACCGCGACGACGCGGCCGGGGAAATGACCAGCCCCCGAAGTGAGTGTCACGAGGTGAGCCCTGGTGACCAGTCCCCGAAGTGAGTGTCACGAGGTGAGGAAGGAGCGTCGGCGGGCCGGTTGTCCGGGCCGGGAGAATGAGCGAATATGGGAAGATGATGGCATCCGGGAAGAATTCTTGATGCTTTGATGCTGAACCGGGTATATGTATGACCGGATAAGACAAGATCCAGAAAAAATCATGACCGGGAGTACCCATAACCAGGACCGGCCGGGAGGTCGATTTCATCGTCCCGGTGCGCGGCCGGCCGCGCTTGTTGGTCCAGGTGTGCGAGTCTCTGGCGGACCCGCAGGCGCGGAAACGGGAGCCTGTGGCTTTGAGTGAGGCCATGACCGAGCTGGGGCTTACCGCCGGAACCATCGCCGTGGTCCCGGCACGGCGGTTCCTCCCTGACCTGTCGGAATCCACGGAATAGCTGCTCGGTTGCATGTGACAAGTACTGAAAAATGCTCCGCCGATTCCGGAAAAACGGCATGCGACCCGCGATCCGCCGGGTCATGATCGGCGGGGCCCCCTTTCTCATGGGAGAGCTGGAGGAGGCGTTGCGGGTGCGCGGACTGGTGCCCCTGTATGCCTTCAGCGAACGCGTCTCCCTGGACGAGATGCAGCCCGACGGCAGCGTGCGCCGCACCCTCGTCTTCCGCCATCGCGGGTTCGTGGAGACCGGACGCACTTCTCCGCCTTCCTCGCCAGGGGCGTGACACGCCGCCCCCTCACCCCCCCAGGCAGTCCTGTCCCGGGGCGAGCGCCCGCAGGCGCGCCCGCGCCGCCTCGGGCGAGGCGGTGGCGTAGCAGTAGACGCACCCCGCCGGGCAGGTGCCGTAGGCACCGATATCCTTGCTTGGAATGCAGCGGCAGGCGGCGCGCTGCCCCCGGTCCTTTCCTCGGTTCGGGGCCGGGGCCGCCCCGGGTGCGGATTCTCCCGGCGCACAGGCCGCGGGAAACCGCAGGGTCTGCCGCGCCGTTTCCGGCGCGCCTGCCGCCGTCGTGCCGCGCAGAAAACGGCACAGCACCGGGTCGTGTGGTGCGATGCGCCGCAGCAGGTCGCCGTCGATGCAGCGGTTGTGCCCGATGCCGTATGCCTCCAGGTCGATCCGTTCCGCGCAGGTGGCCCCCGAAGGCCCCATTTCCGGCAGAGTGCGCCGATGCCTTCGGCGAGGCGGTGCATCTCGTCCTCGGTGGGGGCGCGGAAGGGAAGGCGCGCCCGGTCGAGGGCGGCGCGCACCTTGCGGTACTCCGCCACGTCGGCGAAGCTGAAGACGAGCTGTTCCGTCGCGGGGGCGAGGGCCTCTCCCACGGCCTCCACCTTTGCGAGGAGCCGTTCCGCCGAGAGCCCGCCGCCGAGGAGGAGCGGATCGAAGCGCCAGATCACCCGCTCCCGCCCGATGCGTCGCGAAAGCCGCACAAAGGCCCCGAGCCGCTCCGCCAGGGGCGGTACCCCCGGCTCCAGTCCCTCCGCCTCGTAGTCGTTCACCGTGATCTGCACCACAAAGGGAAAACGTGCCTCCAGACGCTCCGCCGCCGCCAGAAGCGGCGCGGGATTCTTGGTCCAGAACGCGCAGGCCCGCACGTCCCGGAGCGACACGAACTGCTCCGCCCCGCCGAAGGGATTGCGCCACCGCACGTATCCCGCGTCGAGCCGCTCCAGAAACCACTCCAGGTAAAAGGCGGGAATATCCGTCGCCCGGCTCGCCGAGAGCACCAGCGGCGCGATGCCCTCCCGCACACCTTCGGGCGTCTCCACCGGTACCTTGCGCCACGTGCCCATCCTCCGCCCCCCTCCCCAAACCCTTGACTCGCTGCTTTTTCAATACCCCGCGTCACGTGCCCATCCTCCGCTCCCCTTCCCTCATCCTTTCCTTTCTCGCCCTTCTCTTTTGGAAGTTCTGAATAAAGACCTTTCGCTTTCCCTTGACTCGGGTCGCATCAGGCTCAGCGAGGATTCCTGAGAGGCCGGACCGCTCCGCGCCTCGTCCGGTGCCTCGTCGCTCCGTGTCCGTCGCTCTCTTGCGTCGGTCCGGGGGAGTGCCTTTCGCCCCTTTGCGGAGGGCGAGAAGAGCGCCTTGCCGAAGGCATCGCCGCGCTCCGCTGGAACGCGCCGGAGACCTGCGTCCGAAGTATACCCCTTCGCGCTTACGCGTGTCCTTCCTCCCCGCGGGGGTGCCCGCAGAAGGCAAGAAGGGAAACGGGCATGTAGAGTTTCTCTTCCGCCCTTCCGCTTCGCGGAGGCGCGGGGATGTCCGCAGAGAGCCCCTGCGACATCTTCGATTTTCCACTGTGGCTTGATCTTTACCGAACGGTCAACTATAATGACCCTCACACTGGGCAACTCTGCCGGGCAACGCATCGCGGAGAAGATTGCAGAGAAGTGTTTTCGAAAGAGCCTTCCGGAGGGGCGTTTGCAGAAGAAGCCTTCCAGAGAAGTGTTTCGGAGAGGCGTTTTTCAGAAGAGTATCCGGAGAAGCTTTCCGAAGGGGCGTTTGCAGAAGGAGCATCCGGAAAAGCGTTCCGGAGGAGCGTTTGCAGAAGAAACCTTCCGGAGGAGCGTTTCGTTTGTGGAAAGAGCATTCGGAGACATGGTTCGAAAAGGTTTTTTCAAAAGAGAGTTCCGGAGGAGCATGTTCAGAAGAACATGCCGGAGGAAGCATTTCGGAAGCGCCTTTTCACGTCGTGCGTGTTTTCAGACGGACATCCCGGAGGAGGAGCGTCGTGGGACGAACGAGCGATGCACGAGAACGCCTGCTGTATGCGGCGCTGGATCTTATCTGGACCCGGACCTACGACGCCGTGGGTGTGGAGGCCATCTGTCAGGCCGCGGAGGTCAAAAAGGGCAGCTTCTACCATTTCTTCGCCTCCAAGGAGGATCTGGCCGCCCAGGCGCTAGAGGAACACTGGGAGCACTCTCTTCCCGCCATGCGCCGCATCTTCGCCGCCGAAAAAGACCCCCTGGAGCGCCTCTTCGACTATTTCGACCAGGTCCGTCGCCTCAACGTGGAACGCCGCGCCGGAGGAGGATGCATCTGCGGCTGCCCCTACCTGCACGTGGGAGCCGAGATGGTCCAGGGAAGCGAGCGGATCACGCGCACGGTCCACCGGATCCTCGCGGGGCATTTCGCCTTTTTCCGCCAGGCGATCTCGGACGCCCGCGACGCGGCAAAGATCGACTCCGGCGCGGATGTGGCGCTTTTGGCCCGCGCGGTCTTCGCCCTCTTCGAGGGAACGCTCGTCCTGGCGCGGGTGCACAACGACCTTGCGTACCTGGACGACCTGATTCCCGGAACGAAGCGGATTTTGGGTGTGACGACCTAGGGAATCTCTGAATAAGGCTACGTCAGCCCTGAAAGTGCCTCGCGGAGCCTGATGCCGAGTCAGGGGAAAGCGAAAGATCTTTATTCAGGGCTTCCCTGGGATCTGTGACGGCTTGGGAGGTGTGACGATCCAGGCGGTGTGAGGACAGAGAGGAGGAGATGCGCGATGGAGAAGAGTGACATGGGAAAGAGCGACATGGACAAGAGCCGCATGGAAAAGATCAACGTGGGAAACAATCCGTTTCTGCTGCCCCAGCCACAGGTTCTGGTGGGGGCGATGCTCGGTGACCGGGTGAACTTTCAGGCCGTGGCCTGGGTCAGCCGGGTCAACGCAAGACCGGCGTACATGGCCGTCGCCCTGGGAGACCACGCCACACGGGACGGCGTTGTCGCCAACGGAGAGTTCAGCATCAACATTCCCTCCGTGGATCTGGTGGCGGAGACGGACCTCATGGGCCTCGTGAGCGGTCGCCAGGTGGACAAATCCGCATTTTTCGAGGTGTTCTACGGTTCCCTGAGCAAGGCGCCCCTGATCCGGCAGTGCCCGGTGGCCATGGAGTGCCGCGTCGTGAAGACCGTGGAACTGCCCGCGGACCTGCTCTTCATCGGTGAGGTGATCGGCACCTGGACGGAAGAGCGCTATCTCACGAACGGTATGCCCGACGTCACGAAGGTGCGTCCTTTCGTGCTCACCATGCCGGACAATGCCTACTGGGCGGTGGGCGAGAAGGTGGGCAAGGCCTGGCACGACGGCCTGCCCCTCCGGGAACGGCTCACGTCGCTGCTCTGATCCCTGGAGCGGAACAAACGAGGAGGCGCGCTCGAAGCGCGGTCAATGGTCAATGAAGGAGGCGGAGAAACAAATGAAGCTGCTCGCCGTGAACGGCAGTCCGAGAAAGAACTGGAACACCGCGACGCTCCTCGGCAAGGTCTGCGAGGGGGCGGCGTCGGTGGGTGCTGAAACCGACCTGGTGCATCTCTACGATCTGGACTACAAGGGGTGCACGAGTTGTTTCGCCTGCAAGACCAAGGGAATGCCCCGGAAGGGACGGTGCGCCATGCGGGACGGCCTGACCCCGCTGCTTGATGCGGCGTGGGCGGCGGATGCCCTTGTGTTGGGCTCCCCCGTCTATCTCGGAGGAATGACCGGGGAGATGCGCTCCTTCTTCGAGCGCCTCGTGTTTCCTGCGCTGGTCTACTCCGATCCGCCCCGGTCGCTCTTTCCGAGGCGGATTCCGACGGCCGTGCTCTACACGCTGGGGGCCACGGAAGAGCAGAGTCGCCAGGCTGGCTTTGAGACGGCCATGGAACTCTCCCGGATGCTGCTGGAGATGTTTCTCGGCAAGGCGGAGCTGCTGTGCAGCTACGACACGCTCCAGTTTTCCGACTATTCGAAGATGGACGCGGAGCGCTTCGATCCCGAGGCGAAGGCGGCGCGGCGGCGGGAGGTCTTTCCCCGGGACTGCGACAAGGCCTTCGAGCTGGGCCGCCGTCTCGTCAGCGCTCCGTGAAAACTGTCCCGCCCTCGCAATTCCCTGGTTTCCTCGGATTCTCTGAGGGATGAGGCCTCATCGAAGAAAAACTCGGTTTCGGTGAGGAAGATTGTTCCCTGCATCCCTCGGATTCTCTGAGGGATGAGGGACCTCTGCAAAGCGCCACGCTGACCTCAGGAGGGCGCGGCGGCGCCCCGAGGGTGAGGAGAGAAAAAACCCTCTGAAAGCAGGGCTTTCCCGAAGATCAAGAGGATTTCCGGAGACGGCGAAGGCGTGCGTCGTTCGTCGCCTTGAGTCCGAGCTTGCTCGGAAAACCCTGGGAACCTCTGATCAAGGAGGAATTGTCCTCTCTTGATCTCCATCGCCTCGCGTTTTTCCGGGGGTGGCGTGGCGTTTTTCAGAGGTTCCTCTGCATAAGTGGTTTTTCCTCTCTCGCGATCTCCATCGCCTCGCGTTTTTCCAAGGGCGACGTGGTGTTTTTTCAGGACTTTCCCGAAGCTCAGAGGATCTCCAGAAACGCCTCGATGCGGGTGCGCAGGTTCTCCCGGTCCGAGGGGGAGAAGTCCGTCTCGATGTGCAGGAAGGGAAGCCCCAGCGTCTCCCGCACGAAGGTCCCCACGGCGGTGGACTCGATGTTGTAGGTGTGGCAGGACTGCCAGGTGAGATCAATCACGCCCTGCACGGCAAAGTCCCTCGCCATGCGTCCCAAAAGCTCCAGGCGCCGCGTGTTGGGGCTCATGACCGAGCAGGGAATGCGCAGATATTTCTCCGCCAGGACCGTGAGCATGTCCCGGGGGTCCTCCTCGTCGGCCAGATAGTCCACGACCTTGTAACCGCCGCAGTTCTCCATGGCCACCACAGCGCCGCCGCCGTCCTCCACGAGTTCGATCACCTTGCCGGTCTCGATGCCCACGGGCACGCCCGTGAGGAGCACCCGGGGCGCGGAGGCCGGAGCGCCCCGGAATTTCCCGGAGGTGTCCGCGTCGATCTCCGCCAGAAGCTCCTCCGCCAGGGCCAGCCCCATGCCTCGCACGTCGCTGTAGGCGGTGACGGACATCACCTCCAGCAGATTCCTGCCGCTCAAGGGGGCGGGGATGCGCCGGTTCGCGTCGAAAAGGCGCTTCAGAAGGCGCATCTCCCGGTTCGTGGCCCGGGCGGCGTCGCGCAGGGCCTCCTCGGTGATGGTTCTGCCCGTGTGGGTTTCGAGGAACTGCTTCAGTCGCTCCAGCTCGCCCCGCCAGAGGGGGAGGGCGTGGGGGGCGTCGGGAAGCTGGGGAAGATCCATGATGTGCAGCGGTTTCAGGCGCCCCATGAATTCGTAGGCCTTCTTCCGCCCGTCGCAGGTGGTCTGGGCGAAGAGAATGTCGCAGAAGTGGAAGTAGGGGCAGGTGTCCGTGGCGGCCAGATCGTAGAGCGTCTTCACCACGGGGCAGAGATTGGCGGGCAGGTCCCGGCTCGCCGCCGGAAGTGGGTCCTGCTTGTAGCCGCAGAGCGCCACGGGAATGCCCCCCGCGGCGAGAACGAGTTCCCGGGGGCTGTAGGTGCAGTAGAGCCCCACCACGGGAACGCCCGCTTCCTTGGCGTCCCGCACGGCGAGGAGTTTCGCCTCCCGGAGCGCCGGAATCTTCGACAGCGCCGCGGGGGCGTGCCGTGGCGCTCCCATGGCGTGCCCTTCGTCGCCCTTGTCGCCCTTGTGCTGTGTGCGCTGGAGTGTCGTCATGCGGACATTCCTTCCTTTCTGCGATTCAGGAGGATCGCCAGGGCGATGACGCCGTAGGCGATGAAGGAGCGGCAGTATTCGCCGATGGCCGCGTTGGACAGGGTGTTCTGTCCCGCCATGGGGGAGACCACGAAGAGCGTGTGGAAGAGCACTACCCCCAGCACGGCCTGCCCCACCGTGGCGGAGCGCAGCGTGGCGCCCCCCGCTAGGAGCGCCGCGGCGGCGAAGATATCCGACAGAAGATGCCCCGTGTAGACGTTGAGAATGCTCAGGTCCTGAATGTAAATGAGCTGCCCGCAGGCGCCGAGCACGGTGGAGAGCACCATGGCCTGAAGGCGCAACCGGTCCGGAACGATGCCGCAGAGGGCCGCCCGGTCCCGGTCGTCCGCCACGGCCCTGGCGTGGAGGCCGAAGCGGGAATGGAGCAGCCAGTGCACCGCCGCCGCGAAGAACAACACCACCACAAGCGACCCCACCGAGAAGGAGACGCCTCCCACCGTCACGTGTCCCACGTTCCGGAGAATGTGCCGGAAGAACTCAAGATCCACGGAGTTGCGCAGTCCGCTTCCCTTGGAGAGGAGCACCGACGGATTCGCCACGGCGATCAGCCGCCCCGGCACGCCCAGGCAGAGCAACTGGTACAGGTTCGACCCCAGCAGGCCGATGACGATGGAGACGATCATCTCCCGCCCCTTCACCCGGTTCAGCACCGTGCCGATGAGCGCCCCCAGAAGCGCCGCGAGGGGCAGCGCCACCGCCAGGGCGGTCCCCACGGCCGCGCCTCCGCTCAGCCCCGCGCAGGCGGCGATCAAAAGCCCCCCCTGGGCCGCCATGGCCCCCACGGGAAGGGCGAAGTTCAGCCCCATGCCCGCCGTGATGGGCAGAATGAGCGCGAGGGCGAGCACCGTGTCACGGCAGAGGCGGGTGAGCACCTCCTCCGCCACGAAGGGAAGGCTCAGTCCCGCCAGCCGGATTCCCACGGCGCAGAGCACCAGAAAGAGCAACGGCATGGGATGGGCGGCGAGCCATGCCCCGGCCCGCCCCGCGGCGCTTCCGCCCGCTCCGGCTCCCGCGTTTCCTCCGCCGTGCGCGCCGCCGTTTCCTTCGCTCGCATCCCGTTCCGGAACCGAAACCGCCGGAGGCGGTCCTCCCGCTGCGCTATCGCCGAAGAAAGGCATAGAGGATCACTCCGTTCGTGACGACCATGCGGAAAAGCTCCGTCGTCTCCGAGGCGAGATAGGCGTTCGCCACGGGCGTGGAGAGCAGGTACATGGTTTGGTAGATGGCCACGCCGAGAAGGGCGTTCGCCGCCCCGGCCCGCCATCTGGAGGCGCCGCCCACGAGGAGGGCGCACACGGCGGGAAAGGTCATGACCGACGCCGACTCGTAGAGTTCGGCGAAGCCGTAACTTTGGGCGTAGACGCAGATGCCCACGGCGGCGAGCACGGTGGACAAGAGCGCCGACGCGATGCGGCGTCCCTCCACGGAGATGCCCAGGATGCGGGCGTAGCGCTCGTTCTCCCCCACCACGGAGAAGGTCTTTCCCGTCGCCGTGGCGTAGAAAAGGGCCACCAGCGCCAGCAGCACCCCCGCGAAGAGCAAAAGCCCCAGCGGCACCGCCACGCCCCCCACCGTCAGGTCGAACCCCTTGTCGAGCACCCCCGCGAAGAAGGGATCGAGGCCGATGCGGGGGCGCAGCCCCTGTCCTCCCACGGGGTAGAGCATCTTCCGGTTCGAAAAGGGAGCGAGCGTCCAGAAGACGGACATGAGAGGAAGAAAGGCGTAGCCCAGAAAGACCCCCGCCACCTCCTCCCGCCCCTTGGCGACGTTGAGAATGCGCCCGTAGACATAGCCGAAGAGACTTCCCACCGCCACGGCCCCGCCGAGGGCCGCCGCGAAGCCCGCCGCGCCGGTCAGCCGTGCGTTCATGGAGAGGCACATGCCCAGAAGCCCCGCGGAGACGCCGATGGGCATGCCGAAGTTGAGCCCCATGCCCGCCCGCATCATGGGAACGAGGGAGAGCACCAGCACGGCGCTCATGCCGAGCTTGCGCAGCGCATCCCCGGCGAGCCTCGCCGGATCGATGCCCGCCTTCAGCGCCAGGGCCAAGAGCACCACAAGAAAAACGAGCATGATCCTCGTGGGCGGGGAGATGTGCCGCATCATCGCCTTGCCTCCGGTGCGCCGGGCACGGCTCCGACGAGACCTCCGCCGCACTCCGGCCCGTTCGCCGCGCCGTCCCCGTCCGCCTCCCGGTCCATCTCCATCGCGGCGAGGAGCGCCGCCTCGTCCGCGTCTCGGCCGAGCATCCGCCGCACCTGTCCCTCCCGGAGCACGGCGATGCGGGAACAGAAGCCCACAAGGTCCTCGGGCTCGCCGGAGCAGATGACGATGGTCATGCCCTCCTCGCGGTTCAGCTCCGCGAACCACTCCAGAAGAGCCCGCTTGGTCCGCAGATCCACTCCCCGTGTGGGCTCGCACACCACCAGCACCGTCGGAGAGAGCCCCGCCGCCTTCGCCACCGCCACCTTCTGCTGGTTTCCGCCCGAGAGCTCCCGCACGGGCTGGTTCAGGGAGACGCAGGTGATGCCGTAGCGCCGCACCGCTTCCTCGGCGTAGCGCTCCGCCTCGGCGCGGTCGAAGAGCCCCAGCGGCCCCATGCGACGAAAGCGCCCCGCCAGCGCGTAGGCGGGAAACGTGAGATTCTCCAGCACGCTCCGCTCCAGAAGCAGACTGTCCCGGCGGCGGTCCTCGGAGAGAAAGGCAACGTGTCGCCGGAACGACGCGTCCCGCACCGTCACGGTGCGCCCCGCGAGGCGGAGCGTTCCCGAAAAAGGCATGTGCTCCTCCGAGAAGAAGCGCGAAAAGGCCCCCTTGCCCTGACCGAGGAGGCTCGTGACGCCCAGGATCTCCCCGGGTCGGACCGCAAGGCAGAAGTTTCGGAGGTTCTCGTCCGGCGTTGCGGTGGTCACGTTCTCGAAGGCCAGCACCGGCGGGGCTTCCTCCGCCGTTTTTCCGCCCGCCGGAACCGCCGGGATGGTTGCGCCCTTCCCTTTTTCTTCTCCTTCTCTCTCCGGATGTGCCCTCTGTCCCGAATGCTTCGGGTTCTTCAGGGCGCATGTCTCCGGGAGGATCGCCGCGCATCCGTCGGGTCCGGGTTCGGTGTCGGGCCTGGAGGCGTGCGGCGCCACGGCGAAAAGGTCCCCGCCGAACATGGCCCGCACAAGCGTGCGCTCGTCCGCGTCCCTCCGGGAGAAGATCCCCGCCACTTCCCCGTCCCGGAGCACCACCATGCGGTCCGCCAGGGCGATTGCCTCGGAGATCTTGTGGGAGACGAAGAGCACCCCCGTTCCCCGGGCCGCGAGGGTCCGCACCGCGTCGAGCACGGTGTCGCTGTCGCCGCGGTTCAGGCACGACGTGGGCTCGTCGAGCAGAAGCAGGCGCAGATCGCCCCGGCTGCGCTCCCGGGCGAACTCCACCAGGTGCCGCACCGGCAGGGAGAGACGTCGCACGGGCACTTCCGTTCCGGCCCGGATGCCCAGTTCCGCCAGGACCGCCGCGCCCTCCTCCCGTTGCGCCGCCCGGTCCACCCAGTCGAGGAAGGCGAGGCGCCCCGGCAGAGACGTGCGGGTCCGCTCCCGGGTGAGGAACAGATTTTCCGCCGCGGAAAGCCCCGGCAACAGGGAGAGTTCCTGGTGCACCATGCCGATGCCCGCCCGCAGCGCATCCCGGGGGGAACGCAGCGAAAGGGGCACACCGTCGAGGACGATGCGCCCCTGCCAGGACCCCGTGGCGAAAATCACCTCGTGTCCGGAGAGAATGTGCAGCAGCGTGCTTTTCCCTGAGCCGTTGGCCCCGAGAAGCGCCACGATCTCTCCCCGGGCGAGGGAGAAGGAGACGTTTCTCAGGGCCTCACAGTCTCCGTACCGCTTGGAGAGCCCGGAAATGTCAAGCAGTGTCTCCACGACGGCGCAATCGGCTTCTCTTAGTAGATGATGGATTCCATGATCATCACGAGATAGTTCGGCATGTCCTGATAGTGGTTGAACTCCGCGCCCACGCCGAAGAGGGACTTCCCGAAGGCCTCGAGTTCCTTGGCGTCCGTCGCCTTGAAGGAGGGATCCTCGATCATGCGCTTCGCCACCTCCACGGCGAACTCCGGCAGGTAGATCGTCACCGGAATGGGCCATCCCGCAAGGCGCCCCGTCATGCCGTGGGCCGCCGCGTACTCCCGGATCATGGCGTTGATCTTCTCGAAATTTCCCTGGTCCTCCGGCTCGATCTCGAGCCCCATCACCGTGGGAAACGCCTGGGTGGGCGTGGGGCAGCACTGCTCCGCCACGATGAAGCCCTGCTTGATGGCCTCGTCGATGATCACGTCGTACATGGGGCAGTTGGAGCCGAAGACATTCGTGTCCTTGCCGTAGAGGGCGATCTGTCGGGGCAGGTCCTCCCGCAGGAACTGCTGCATGGCCGCCACGCCGTCACCGGCCTGCGGGTCCGGCGTGATGACCTCCACGAAGGTCATGCCCAGCTCGGCGCAGGTCTTCTCCATCATGCTCTTGCGCATGGAGATGACTTCCTTCGCGAGGTGCGTGGGGAAGGAGTAGTGGATGAACGTCTTGGCCCCCATCTTCTGGGCCTTGCGCACGATGGTCTCCCCCCGGCGGATCCAGTCCGTGTCCAGGCAGAGATCAATGTGTTTGCTCATGAGCACCGGGTCGTCCCAGATGGGAGCGGTGATGAAGAGAATGTCCGGGCGCTTCTCCTTCACCTTCTGGATGGCCGGGAGAAAGCCCGATCCGCCGGAGGCGATGACGATGGCCTTCATCTGCGGATCGTCCGCCAGGGAGACGATCTGGCTGATGGTGGTCTCGATCTCGGCGTTGAAATTGTCCGGATGCGTGATGTGCTTCACGATATCGGGGTACTTCTTCGCCATGTTCTGCCCGGCCCGGAACTCGTCCTCGCTGGAGGAGAGCGTGGGGGTCATGATGGCGATGCGGAAGGGTTCCGCCGCAAAGGCGGGGCCACAACAGGAAGGTGCGGCGAAAGACATACCTCCGCCGGACAGAAGAACCGCGAGCACGAGAGCCAGACACTTGCGAAACACCACAACCGCCTCCTACGAGAGAAAATCGAGTCCGCCCCCGCGGGGCGGTGCATCGTGACCACCTTCGCCGCAAAGGGTCGTGCGCCCTTTTTCCGGCGCGCCTCCCCGTGGCAGAGTGGTGCATTCCGAATAATAATAGAAGATATACCTTGCGTCAATGAGCACGAAAGGGTTGCGCGGTCGGACATTTTTACTGTCCGTTGCCATGAGAACGAGAGCGTTGCGGCATGGCGCTTCCCGGCAGGAGCGCGGGTCGCGGGCGGCAGCGACGCAAGCCCTCGGGCGGAAAGGGCCGCGAGAAACACCTAGGCCACACCCCTGTCGATGCCGCAGAGAATGCCCCCGCAACGCCGCGAAGGGATCGCTTTCCCGGCGAGCCGGAAGTTGTGTGCGTTCCGCCCGCGCAAAAAGGGTTTCATCGTGTTCGGAGTTGAGTGCGTCAAGTTGCACAAAAAGGTTTTTCTGGTGTTCGACTGGCCGTCTGCGGCGATCCGCCGCACTTTTCCGGGAGTGCCTTTTTGTGTTCGAGCAACAGGTCCCTGCCTGAGAGAGCGGCTGGACAAAAGCCATGCCTCGGAGGTTTCGACGCACAGTGCGGTCATGGCCTATTGCCTCCCAAAGGCGCGGGTTGCTTGTGCGCCGCAGACACCCTACACCATGACCTTCTTTCTTTGCATCCCCTCTCCGTAATCATTTTTAACGCATTCTTTGGAGTAGAATCAAAAATAACTGAAATCACAGCTTGACAAAACGGCCCTGCTCGTGGTAAGCAAATAAATACTATCCGACGTTACGCGACGTATGAGTAAGGGTGCGTGAAAGAAAGATTTATGGAAAACCAAGTAACTGACAGTCATTGAAGCGGCGCAATACCTGAAGATGGGTAGATCGACTGTCGCTAAGCCGGCCCAAGAAGACAAACTGCCCACCCACATCCGGACAGTGCAGGAACTGCTGGGCCACAAAGACGTAAAGACGACCATGATTTCCACCCATGTCCTTAAACCGGGGCGGCAAGGGCGTCAGAAGTCCCGTGGACGATTTGTAGAGGCGAAAGGAAGGTGTCTTCTATGGAAACCATCTATTTCCCCGCATTCGTTGTGGAACAAGGTCTGACCCCATGCCTATGCCGGCGTTACGACAGAATTGCCTGCGGGGTTTTCTACCGCGATTTCGCGGCTCAAAGGCGTTATGAAGAAACCATATAGCCGTTGTTAGACCTACACACACTTACCGGAGCCATGAATGTCCAACGGTGACGAAAAAGTATGCAATGCGGTGCGCGAACTACTAAACCAGAACGGGGTTTTAGAAGGAGAGCAGGAGATTCAGTACGCCACAAAGTTCTCGGTGAAGTCCGGGGCAAACAAGGCGGGAATCATTGTGTACAACTCCGGCAAAATCCACGTAGAGGGAGCTGACTCAGAGCTCAAGAAATGGGTCACAGATCTAAAGACGAGCATTGAGTCTGGTACTGCGGCACCCGGCATTCTCTTGCCGGCCGAGATCGAAAAATTTCCCCAAACCCTTCAGGAGCGGGCGCCCGACTGCGATGGTGTTGTGTTGTGGTTCTTTCAAGAAGCGTTGCGGTGCTACAAAGCTGGAAGCGCGGCTGGCGCTGCCTTCATGCTAGGCGCAGCAAGCGAAAAGGCCATCTTGCTGCTCATCGAGTCTTACGGAAACCGCATCAAGGACGACAAAAATCGAGAAGCATTCTTCTCGCGGGTCAATAACAAGATGATCTCAGTCAAGTATGACGAGTTCAAACGCTCATACAAATCCGCAACGCCAAAACCCAAGGAACTCCCTCTCGCCCAAGACTTGGAACAACTGCTTGATGGTGCGTTCAACTTCTACCGTCATACACGAAACGCTGTAGGGCATCCACAGATTATTCCCGACCTCGATAAAGGTGTAATTCTTGCCAATCTCGGCCAGTTCATTGTTTACGTTGAGCGCATTTACAAGCTCATCGCCTTCTACAACGCCAATGACGTACAGGTCTAACCTCTCATTCCACCGGACCTGCGCGAAAAGCCGCGCAGGCCGGTGAATTCAAACGTTAGGTTGACGCCTTCGGCACCTGAATAAAGAAATAATAGGAGCGCTATGATGAATAGTTTAAATTTAGCTATAAATAATATTTCCAAACTTGGCGATACGGATATATTTCCTTTCCTAATTGAAAACATGGTATTATTCGATAATCCGTCTGCAATAGAAGCTATACTTAAAGACATAGAAGCAAACTTCGATAATTGGCTTAGTAAATATCCCGTATGCACAATTCAATCATGTATTCCAGTTGGATATACATCTTATCGTTGGGCAACACAAATAGATCCTATATGGAATGCATTTCTTTTATATAAAGTATTAAAAATTGCAGAAAAAATTGAACAAGAACGTGTTCCTATAGAAAAAAAGTCCGTTTTCTCATACAGGTATAAGTCCAATGAAGAATCTGGTTATCTATTTGATAAAGATATTAATTGGAGAGGATTTTACTCAACTGCACTAGAGGAAGCTGAAAGTATTGATAGATTATTTGTGGTTAGATTTGACATTTCAGATTTCTACAATAGGATTTATCATCATAGATTGGAAAATGCAATAATGCGGATAGGAGCTGATCCTGAAGTCAAGAACCAAATAATGAGAATACTTCAAGATGTATCAAATAATGATTCATATGGATTGCCTGTTGGCGGTAATGCTGCACGAATATTAGCTGAACTATTATTAAATTCAATGGACCAGCTTATGATAAGCAAAAGATTCCGTTTTTTTAGGTATGTCGACGACTACATTATTTTTTCATTTTCAAAAGAGGATGCATATCATAAATTAAAATGGTGCGTAGAATACATGCTTCGAAATTGGGGACTAACACTTCAAAAGAGTAAAGCTCAAATACAAACTAAAAATGAGTTTATTAGCCATGCAAAAGCAAATCTTGAGGGTGAAGATAATATTGAAAATAAAGATCGAGATGAATTTATGAGGATTCATATACATTATGATCCGTATTCTCTTAGTTCCGATGAGGATTATGTAAGATTAAAAGATAAATTGAACGGATTTGATATTATCAATCTTATAAAGGACGAAATAAAGAAAAGTAAAATACATATAGCCTTGGGAAAGCAATTAATGAGTTCAATTGCTTTTTTGTCAGGCGAAAAGCTAAATCTAGCAGTAGAGACTATTTGCTCCAATCTTGATGTTTTATATCCTGTTCTTCCAACAATTCTACAGGTATTATATAAAAAAGTTGACGATCTTTATGATGATACAAAAAACATGTTGTTGAAATATTAGCCAAACTTGCAGAAGAAGACTCCTATCTCTTCCAAGCAGAAAACAATGCAGCGTATTTTATTCGACTTTTTTCAAAAATAAATATTGAACGTTCAGTTCAGGCAATTGATTACCTTTATTCTAATAATTCCTACATTCTAGTAAGAACCAATAGCATTTATGCTATGGCAAATTTCGGTAATCATTATTGGTTGGTAAATTTAAGAACACAATTTGCAACATTTACTCCTTGGGAAAGGTGCGCTTTTCTCGTTGCTTCTTACTTTCTGCGTGATGAAGGAAAGCATTGGCGTGATCATGCCAAGGGACAGTTTTCTGAGATTGAAATAATATTAAGAAATTGGGCAAGTACTAAAAATATTATTAATGGACGGAGGATACCATTATGATTTCCGAAACTTTATTGGCTAAAGGGCATGCTTCTTTTTGGTCAGAATATACACCATGGCTTAATTCATGCACGCATATAATTAACAAAAGGCATCTTGCTCAGCCATATGAATCTTTGCAAGATATTGATAATCCTAAGTATAGATCAATTAATGGAATGCTATCATTTAATTACTTTATGCAATGTGACCAGCCCCCAAATTGAGTACCACGAGGAAAGTTAGTATCGACAGCTCCCGGAAAATCAGCCCTACGTCACGACGGTACTCTCTGGGTGAGCACTTCGGTGACAAGGGGCTCCCCTTCCGAGAGATCTTTTCGCACTTTGTCGTTCATGCCATCAACTCCTTGCCGATAGATTTCGAGGAATTCACAGGGTGTTTTGTACTCGAGGCTTTGGTGAGGTCGCGCCTCGTTGTAGTAAACGCGCCAGCTTTCGATGATCACCTGTGCTTCCAGCAGTGATGCGAAGGTTTCAAGATTCAGACATTCTTCCCGAAGCTTGCCGTTGAAGCTCTCTACATATGCGTTTTGCCATGGGGAGCCCGGGGCGATGTAGTACGGCCGGACGTTTCGGGAGGCAAGCCGGCTTTTCAGATCCTTGGCAATGAACTCGGGGCCGTTATCGGAACGCAGATATTCCGGCATCCCGTTTCGAGCAAAAAGTTCTTCGAGAACGGCAATCACTGCCCTTGCGTCGAACCAGCGGGCGACTTCACATGCGAGGCAGACGCGCGTGAACTCGTCGACGACGTTGAGTATCCGGATCTTTTGGCCGTTCGCAGTCCGGTCTTCCATGAAATCATAGGTCCAGACATGATTCGGATGGAGTGCCGTCATGGGGATGTACCCCCTTTTCGGGGCTGGTTTGCGCCGTTTACACGACGGCAGGCACAACCCGGCGCTTTTCCACAGTCGATACACGCGTTTGTGGTTGACATACCGCTTCCTGCGTCGGAGCAAAGCCCACACGCGGCGGTATCCGTAACGCCGGTGCTCTTTTGCGATCTGCTTGATTTCGCTCGTCAGTTGCTCGTCCCGATCGGGATCGGGTATGTAACGGTAGCTGGAACGACTGATCCGGGCGATGGCACAGCTACGACGTTCCGAAAGCCCTCGCGACATGCAGAACGTCACGGCTCTCCTTCGTTGCTGTGCCGTCAGGAGTTTTTTGCCAGAAATTCCTTGATGATGTCCAGCTCGATATCCCGTTCGGCCATCATGCGCTTGAGGCGCTCATTTTCCCGTTCAAGCTCGCGCAGGCGGCGAACCTCAGGCTTCGACATGGCTCCAAAGCGGCGCCGCCATCGGTAAAAGGTCGTTTCCGTAATGGCATGCTTTCTGCATACGTCGCGAATGGAATCGGATTCACCCTCACCTTCACGCAGGATTGCGACTCTCTGCTCATCGCTGAACCGTTATTTCATGCTCCCTTTGGCACCTCCTGGTTGTGGGGCTCTCTAACTCTTTCAGTGGTCCTATTTTAGGGGAGCATGTCAAATGGTCATTAGCTAGCGAACCTAAAATAAAAGATATTTTTGAGCTATCTAAGCCCGAGATCGAACGATTTCCAAGAAATTATCTTAGTGAATACTCACTAAGCTCAATAAATATAAAAATTATTGAGTTAATGGCGTTATGCATGAAAGAAACACTATCTGATGATCTATCATTTCACCCATTTTTCCCAGGTTGCGGAATCTTGAGCAATTGTGAGGGAGATTTATTATCAAAAAAAATCTAGTTGAAATAAAAACTGGAGATCGACAAATATTTCCATCAGATATTAGACAACTTATTGTTTATGCTGCATTA
This sequence comes from Aminiphilus circumscriptus DSM 16581, assembly GCF_000526375.1. Classification (NCBI taxonomy): domain Bacteria; kingdom Thermotogati; phylum Synergistota; class Synergistia; order Synergistales; family Aminiphilaceae; genus Aminiphilus; species Aminiphilus circumscriptus. The sequence continues at coordinate 136,113 of NZ_JAFY01000001.1, forward strand.
AATCATTTAGCTAGCGATCTACATGATATAAAGGAGATTTTATATTTTAACCCAAGAAAGGCACATTGTGGCATATGGATATTCAAGATTTATTTTCATCAATAAGCAACATACCATTTTCAGACTTTGCATATGAGTTGGAAAGTTACTTAATTTCTCAATCGCAAGAATTTAATCCAAATTAACCCAGCAACTGTTTCAACCTAACCCTAACAATTTCTGTTGTCACGGTTTGTGCTTTCGCGTCGCTTGGCACAAACCGCGCCGAGCCCTTCGGGGCGGAAGTGCAGATTAATTAAATATTCACTAAAGAAGAAGGGAAGCACATGGAATCTGATGCAAAAGTTGAACGCATGCTAAAGAGCGCTGCTGATGGCAGGCCGATCACGAAGGCGGAGGCAACGCTGCTACTCGGCCTTCCGGAAACATCTTTGGAAGCATCTTTGTTGCGTGCGACGGCTACCGCAGTGAATCGTCGGCGATTCGGGAACAGCGGACTGCTGTTGGGCCAGATCGGCGTTGACATGGCCCCGTGTGAGGGAGACTGTGCTTTCTGCTTCTTCGCCAAATCGAATACATCCATTCAACCGGCGCTCCTGTCGACGGATGAGATCATAGCGCGATGTGAACGATTCGCCCGCGGTGGAGCGCAAGGTGTCTTTCTCATGACCATGCACCGCTTCGGGTTAGAGTGGTTTCGTGACCTGTGTGCGGAATTGCGCCGACGGATTCCCGCGCAACTGGAGATACTGGCAAATGTCGGCGATGTTACGGCGTCTCAACTGCAAGAGTTCCGCGCGGCGGGTGTGACTGTGACGGGAGCGTATCATGTCTGCCGCATTCGTGAAGGCGTTGATTCCTGCATGACTCCTGCCGACCGTAGAAAGACTATTGAACGCATACTCGAAGCCGGACTCTCATGGTACAACATGTGCGAGCCGCTGGGGCCGGAGCACACTCCAGAGGAACTGGTGGAGCAGATGTGGCTGGGTGTAGACCTCCCATGCACACAGCACGGCGTGATGCAGCGTTTTCCTGTTCCCGGATCGCCCCTGTACCATCACGGGCAAGTCAGCTTGTCCCGATTGGGTCAGGTTGTTGCCCTCGTCGCGTTGGCGATAATCGGCAGGGAGAATGTCAAGAGCATTGCCGTCAACGTCTACAACCTAGTCGGTCTTTTCAGCGGAACCAATGCATTCTTTCCCGAAGCAGGAGAACCGGACGAGCAAGCCATCCAGACAGAGGCCGTACAGGGCAGAGAAGGCTTCACAGCCGCACTGTGACGACAAGGCAACGAGATAACCACAGCGGATTGCCGAGCCATGATGATTGCTGCTGGGTTCTCGCATCTGATGTGCACAGACGGAAGGCCGAACAAGTTGGTGCAGGCGAAGGCTTATAACTGCGTCTGCAACGACGGTGTTGAGCCGCAACAATCCTGCACAATTGCCGCTAGAACACAATGAACATCAACGAATATCGCATCGAAGTAGATAGCCTCCTCAATGCGCAACGGGTAACTGGTGCTGACGTTACCGAATATGCTGCGCATTACACGGTCGCAGAAACACCACGCTTGCTCCTTCAGAAAGCTGAGACAAATCTTATGCGGCAATTCGATGGTGATTACATGAATGATCCGGAGGAGGGCCGATATCTGGTTGATGTAATGATTCGGGCAGCAAGAAAATGCAAACATCCACATCATAAAGAGGCATTTGTTGAACGTCTCGCTCAACTACGGAGATCGCGCCTTCTCTATTCTGCTTACAACAAGTGTACGTTTCTTTCGTGCTGGACAGCTACTACGATCAAGCCAGGTGAAGAATCGACAAGCGACTCTTTAAATCACTGGCGTTTCTATGGTGCTGATGGCAAGGGCTCTTGTCTGATGATCCCCCTTGCAAATCTATGCTCTGTATTTCCAAATCAACTCTACCGCGTCACCTACGGTACTGAGACACGAGGCGGTGGTGCAGCTGCGGCAGATCGTTCAGTTCATAAACTTGAGCAAGCTCTTGTTAAACGACTCAACGCTATACGGAAAAGCTACAGGAATGCGATGGCTGACCTCGAAGAGGTAATCCAAGCGACACACCCTCTCCTTTTTCTGTTCAAGTCATCCGAATATTCATCGGAACAAGAGATTCGCTCCATCGTTCATAAAGACAACTATGCCCTAGCCTCAAAGGTCGTATTTGATGACAGAGATCCAAAACGTGCCTATGTTGCAAGCAAACCTGGGCTAATTTCTAACAAGTCAATCATTTATTTCGGGCCAAAGGCCGATCATAAATTTGCAATTGAAGCGATGGGGCTTGCGGACACGCTGGATATAGGTGTTCGGGTGTTTGTCAGCACCAAGCCGTATCGGTAATCACGTATGCGGCCCAACCCATCATTCCACCGGCCTGCGCGGTTTTTGCGCAGGCCGGAGAATTCAAACGTCTATGGTCCAAATCTGATTCTGCAGGTCGGCGAGCTAGCTGATCCATGGCTGCCCCTTTGTTCGAGGCGGCGGTGAAGGACTCGCTCACCAGCTGCTGGACTCTGGTGTGCAGCCGTGTGAGTTCACGTTCGTGGCCGCGTTGTTCGGTTTCCGGTGCCGCCGTTTCGTCGGAGAGCACCTGCACCCGCTGCCGAAGAGCGACGTCGACGATTCCGTCGTGTTCGCCGTTGTAGATGGCTCCCTTGTAATCGACCTTGCCGGTGTACATCACGTTGGTCAGAAGCCGGAAGAGGCTGTTCTTGGTGAAAGGCTTTTCCCGCTGCGCTCCTGGCCCTTCTTGGTGGTCCACTGCTTGTTTTTTCCAGCCGCCCCGTTTCCCGCCTGGTTTCTTTTCGGGAAATGCTGACGCTGCTCACGCAAGGCGTGTCCTCGTTCGGATCGTGCGGAGCGCGGGTCGCGGGCGGCATTCCGTCCTGCCGAGAGCGGCGTGATGTTTTTCAGCGCTTCCTTTGATATGATGATGCGGTCCAAGGAGGCGCCGGAGGACGTTTCGGCATGCACCGGGGGACGGGTTCCGGAGCGCGCTCCGGGATGTCCCCGGACGAAATCCGCGAACCGCAAAACGCACGCGGAATGCTCCGGGGAAAAGCCACGACGACATGCAAAAGACGCCGGAACGAAACGCTGGATATGCTCGCGCCCTGCCGCTTTGGGGTGGCGGCGCGCACACAAGGAGGACGAGGGCCATGCCCATGCTCGACGCAGGAGTGCTGCAGTTTGACGTGACCATCGGCGACAGAGGGGCGAACTTCGCCAAAGTGGAGGCGCTGCTCGCCGCGGAGGCGGCAAAGGGGCGCTCCCCGGGTGCTGGTGCTGCCCGAGCTGTGGAGCCACCGGCTACGCCCTGGAGCGCATCGGCGAGCTGGCCACCCGGGCGGCGAGGCCGAGGCGGCCTTTCTCGGGGCCTGGCCCGGAAATACGGCCTGTGGTTCGTGGGAGGAAGCGTCCTCGCCTCCGTGCCCGGAGGCTATGCGAACCGCGCCCAGGTGATCGACCCCGAGGGGCGTCTTGTCGCCACCTACGACAAGATCCACCGCATCCGCCTCATGGAGGAGGACCGCTACTTCCTGCGGGGCAACGCCGGTGCCGCTGCGACATCGACGGCGTTCCCTCGGGGATCCAGATCTGCTACGACATCCGCTTTCCCGAACTCTCCCGGCGGCTCGCCCTGGAGGGTGCCACGGTGCTCTTTGTGAGCGCCGAATGGCCGTCCCTCCGCATCGCCCACTGGAGCCTGCTGCTCCGCGCCCGGGCGGTGGAGAACAGCTCTTCGTCGTGGCCTGCAACCGCTGCGGCGAGAGCGGGGGCACCGCCTTCGCGGGAAAGTCGGTCATCCTCGATCCCTGGGGAGAGCCTCTCTGGGAGGCGGGCGGCGACGAGACCCTCGGCGGGGCCGTCCTCGACCTGGAGAAGGTGAAGTCCTTCCGGGAGGGCTTCCCTGCTTCGACGGGACGCGCCCCGGATCTGTACTGATCGCCGCGGTGCTCGCGATGATGCGCGTTTCTCGTGCACGGGGAGGCACTTTTTCATCGCCTGGCGGGCGACCGTGGCATGCGGCGAGAGGGAGTTCCTGATCCAGGACCCGACGGCTCCCTGCTCCGCTTTTCCTCAGGGCTGGGCGAACGCCCGGCGCGGGCCGCAGCCCCGTTGCGCGCCCTTTTCGTCTTCTCCGCCGCTGTCTTCTTTTTCTTCTTCTTTTCCTTCCCTTTCTGCTTCTGCTGTCGCCGGGCCTGTCGTCTCCGGCGTCCGCGGCGCCCCTGGAGAAGGTGGCGCTCAGCTCAAATGGACCAGCTTTTCAGTTCGCCGGGTATTACGTGGCGCTGGAACAGGGGTTCTACCGCGAGGCGGGCTCGACCGTGGAGAATTCGGGAGTCCCGGGCCTGGCACGGACCCGGTGGTGGAGGTGACGGAGGGACGCGCTTCCTTCGGCGTGGGGGGCGAGCGGAATTCTCCTCGCCCGTGCGGCGGGTCGGGCCGTGGTGGCTCTGGCGGCGGTGTTTCAGCATTCCCCCCTGGTGCTCATCGCCCGGAAGGACGGCGGTCGTCCGGGCGTGATGGACCTGTCGGGGCCGGCGGATCATGCTCGAACCCCAGTCGGAGGAACTGCTGGCCTTTCTGCGGCGGCGAGGGGCTTCCACCGGATGCGGTCACCCGAACGGAAACACAGCTTCGACTACCGGGACCTGCTCGAAGGGCGCGCGGAGGCCATCTCCGCCTATTCCACCTACGAACCCTACTTTCTCGACCGGGAACACGTGCCCTTCGTCCTCTACACGCCCCTCGACGCGGGCATCGATTTCTACGGCGATGTGCTCTTCACCTCCGAGGTGGAACTCGCCGCGCATCCCGACCGGGTTCGGGCCTTTCGCGAGGCGAGCCTCCGGGGGTGGCGCCACGCCATGGCGAACCCGGAGAAGGCGGGCCAGACTGGTGAGCACCCGCTACACCTCGCCGGACATGCTGGAGTTCCACCCGCTTCGAGTGGCGCCAGATGGTTCCCCTGCTCCGCATCGACGCCGTTTCCCCGGGGGAGATGACCGTCGCACGATGGCAGCACATCGCGGGAGGTCTACGCCGATCTCGACATGCTTCCCCGAAACTTTTCCCTGGAGGGCTTTCTCTATGGCCCGGGCGTTGCCGCCGAGGCTCCCTGATTTCCTGAGCCCTCTGAGACGCGGCGGG
>NZ_JAFY01000003.1 GCF_000526375.1 Aminiphilus circumscriptus DSM 16581
GGGAGGCGGGGGTTCTTCTCGGAGAGTGGTTCGAGGATCCGGAGGAATTACGGAGCGAGATCAAAAAACTCGGCATCGCCTCCGGAGGTGAGCAGGTGAGCGGCGATCTCGTGAGGGCGCTTTCCGTGGACGAGGGACGCAAGGCACTTCTGGATTTTCTCGACGGATTCTGCCGGAAGGATCGACGTGCCGTTCTGGATGCACTTGGAACCCTGCGCAGACGAGACGAGGTGCTCGCTGCGGTAACGGCGTTCTACAACAGGGTTCGTGGAGCCATGTATCTGTCGTTGATGAAAGGAACCCTCCATGAGGAAGTGGTGCGGGCGCTCGGATTACGGCCTTACCAGCGCAAACTCGCCGAAGAGGCGGCCTCGCGTTATACGCCGGAGACGCTGAAACATGTTGTGGCCGAGACAGCCGCCCTCTCCTGCCGGGAGAAATGGGGTCGGGGTGCCGGATGGAACGACCTGGAACTCATTGTTCTGGGTGCGATGAAGTAACCCGGGCGGATGGGGTGCGATGGCATCAAAAAAGGACGTCCCTCGGAGGGCGTCCTCTGTTTGTGTTTCCGCAAGCGGTGCAACAAACGTTTACTTGCCCGTGGCGAGGGATTTGACGAGCTTGGTGAGGTTCGCCTTGCGGCGGGAGCGGTATTCTTGTGAGAACACCCTTGACCACCGCTTTGTCCAGAATGGACTGGGCTTCATTGAGCCTGCTCTGGGCAAGTTCGTCGTTCCCGCTCTGAACGGCTCGAGAAACGCGCTTTCCCGCAGTCTTGAACGACTTGTCCAGTAGCGGTTGTAAAGCCGGTTTCGCTCGGCGATACGCACTCGCTTTTCGGCGGATTTCTTGTTCGGCAATGCTGTCACCTCCTTTCGTCATGAGCAGAGGCCATTCTAACATGCTGAATGCTCCTTGGGCAACTCCGGAGTGATGTTTTCCGAAGATGTGCTATGATTATGCGTCCCCGCGCGATTTTGGACGGGATTTTTTTTTGGACGGGGCGACGGAGAACTGGGTGAGGGGCGTTCATGGGATGAACACGGACATGCAGGCGATATTCGGCCCGGAGGGGCCTTTCGCGAAGACCTTTCCCGACTACGAGGTGCGGCGGGGCAGGAGGACCTCGCAAGGCGGGTATGGGATCTCTGTGAAAGCTCCGAGGGCGGCATCCTCGCTGCAGAGGAAGCTCTACAGGGATAGGCAAGATTTTTGCTCTTCTCGTTCCGGCTCTGCTCTGGCACAGAAAAGAGACGCGCGCATTCTGTTCCTCACGGCGGGAATTCCGCTGCAGGAGCACTCCGGGACAAGGGATCTCCCCTCCCTCTTCGCGTGCTCGGTTTTTCTGTTCCTTTCGTGGTGCTCAAGGGGCGGGGGCAGATATGTCTGCAGACGACGAGCTTTTGACCTGGAGGTCGGAGGGATTCGTCTCTTTCAATGGGACGCCGGTGTTGAGTGGAGACACTCCTGCACTGGCTTTCGAGGACGGAGACGGGGGAACTGACGAACTGGGTTGCCCGGAGGACATCCTCTATTTGCGGCGGCGGCGCACAGCAGAGGGGTGTCCGGTGCTCGTTGTCCGGAAAGAGAGCGTTGTTTCGTTCTTCGGCGTTCGCTCTCGCCCAGGATGCCCGGCTTGTCATCGCGAATTACCATCTTTTTTTTGCCTACACCATCGGCCTTGGCGTTCCCTTCCGTTTCCTTCAATCTGGCTCGTCTGTGATGAGGCGCATCGCATGACCGATTCGGCCGTTCCGCCGCGAGCCGTACAACGAGCCCTCGACGAATGGAGACGTCTTCTCGGAGCGACGTGCCGTCAACATCGGCGCTTTTCTCGCTGACACGAAGTGCCGAAACGGTGAAGCTGTTCTTGGACATCTCGGCAATGCAACAGAGAAATCGAAGTTCTTTTCGGAAGCATTTCCTTTCGATACGGAGCGGGAAGACCTTTTTCACCGCGATCCGCAGCTGGTCCAGGCCGGAACGGAAAGTATGTCATGCGTGGACAGCCCGTGTTGCGACCGCTTGCCTTTCTTGACGGACATGGAGGCGACGAAATATCGGAGGAGAGAGCTACTTGGCTGGCCTGGCGGGACGAGCTGAAGAAAGCCCTCGGTGCGCTGTCCTGGTGTCTCGCCGTCGAAAACTATCCCGAATGGGCCTACTGGTGGGACGGGACATCTTTGCAAAGCGCTCCCCACACTCTGTTCCGAAGCAGATTCGCGAAGGTGTGGAACGCTGTGCTCCTCACGCCGTCGTGGTCGCCTCGGCGACGCTTTCCTGGCGGGGATCTGCGTTTCTGGAGCGGGAAACCGGCTTGGAGCCGACCGATACGCTCGTTCTCGAATCCCCCTTTCCCTTGCGGAGCAGATGGAAGTCTGGGTGATCTCAACGGGGATGCCGTTCCCGACCCTGGTTACGACCAAAGGGTGGCGGAAATCGTCGAAAAGCTTGTGAACAGAACGGGGGAGTACTCTTGTCCTTCTCTCGTCGCTGCGTCTGTTGAGGACGGTTGGAGAGCGGCTCACCTCCCGAAAGAGGGGATACGACATTTTCCTTCAGGGAAGCCTGCCGAGGGGGGAATTGCTGCGTCGATTCAGGGAAGACCTTGCATCCGTCCTGGTGGGGAGTGTGTCCTTTCGAGAGGGAATTGACGTTCCTGGTTCCGGTCTCACTCAGGTCATCATCGATCGCATTCCTTTCCCTCATCCGAATGACCCCGTTGTAGAAGCGCGGAATCGCCTGGAGGGAAATTCCTCGTTTCGGGATGTGACACTTCCCTGGGCAAAGCTGCTCCTCAAGCAGGCCGTGGGACGCCTTATTCGGACTCGCACGGACAGGGGGAGAGTGGTCATTCTCGACGGTCGAGTGGTGGAAAGGAAGGATTGGAAAATTCTCGACGCGCTTCCCCGGGTGGTCGTTCGACCTTTGCGAGTGCGGATTCGCTCTTGATGTATATTCCTTTGCCGAAGCGGTTTTGTAGCGTGTTTCGGTTTGCTTTGGAACGGGGCGAAGGAATTGCGGTCATGTGCCGAATCTGTGGACTGTCAGTTGCTCCGGTGAATCTGGTGTGCTATAGTAATCCGGCTGTCTGAAGAGAGCGGCTTTTTCCCTTCATCCGCATGTGTTCGAGGAGGTGTCCCCATGAAGCGTACATATCAACCGCACAATACCCGGCGCAAGCGGGCCATGGGTTTTCTGGTACGTTCGCGTTCCGCCGCCGGTCGTCGAATTCTTCGCAACAGAAGGCGCAAGGGCCGCGCACGGTTGGCGGTCTAGTAAAGGGCGTGGCGTTTCCCTTTTCCCGATCGCTTCGCCTGCGAAGCGGATGGGAGTTCGACCTCGTCTTCCGCACCGGCCGAAAGATCCAGGGAAGGCTGGTGCGGTTGTTCTTTGTGGATGCCCCCGACGGAATAACCCGCGTGGGCGTCGCCGTGGGCAAACGGCAAGGCGGCGCGGTTTGCCGGAGCAGGGGTAAACGTGTTCTCCGAGAGGCATTTCGTCACCTGCTTCCTCTGACGAAGGAAAGGACTCTGGATTGTGGCGATGGCTTCGTCAAAGTGCCTTGGCGATTCTGCCTGCCGCGTGTCTACGACGGACATGCGACAGGTTTTGTTTGCGGAGGGCTTGCTGCGAGTCTCCCGAATGCCGGTGGAATGGAAAGTGCTCCGGTTGTCTTCTCGGGACTCTTGCGAAAAGTGTTCCGGAGAACGGCGGTGATGCGGAGATGTCCTTCTCTTCGCCGGCGGGAAACCCGCACTCTCGCCGGGACGCGTCGTTTCCGGCGAGGATGGCGTTCTTCCCCATCCTCTTCTATCAGCGGTGTCTTTCTCCCTTTTTGGGAACGAATTGCCGTTTTTATCCCACCTGTTCCCAGTATATGCTCGAGGCGATCCTCGGTTCGGCGTTTCTGCGCGGCAACCGGGCTCGCGCGTGAAACGTCTTTTGCGGTGCCGGTCCCTGGAACCCAGGGGGTTTTGATCCCGTTCCCGAGAAAATCCGCGGCGTAAAGACCCGAGCGGACGAGAAACGAAAGAAACAGCTTTAAAGAAAACCAGCTTTTCAGAGGCGGTGAACGAAGATGAGTGCACTGTGGGAATGCGGGTGGCGCGCTGCTGCTCGGGCATCTTGAACTTCTTCTACAACCTGTTCCATTTCCTATGGTATCGCCATCATCCTTTTGACGGTGGTGGTGTGCGAATTTCTGCTGCAGCTCGCCTCGCACAAACAAACTGGTGAGTATGCAGAAAATGCAGAAACTCCAGCAGGCTCAAAGTACTTCAGGAAAAGTTCGGGAGACAAGGAACGGACTGAACAAGGAGACCCATGGGTCTCTACAAGGAGAAACAACGTGAATCCGCGGCGGGTTGTCTTCCCCTCCTCGTGGCAGCTCCCGATTCTGATTCTACCTGTTCCCGCGTTCTTATGGACTTGAATCTTACTGGCTATTCCTTTCTCGGTATCCATCTGGATAAATCGTGTACCGGGGCTCTCGGTTCCGCCCTCGGGATCACGGATCCGGAGGTGGGGGCTCATGGCCATTGTGAAACGCCATCGGAACCAATTCCGAGGGAGGGCCTCTCTCAAGTGGGGCTCTATTTGGGGAATGTGCTTCTCATGGCCTTCATTGGCTATATCACGTGGTTCCAACAAGCAGCTCACGGGTGCATCGAATCCGCAGATGGCGTTCATGAACTGGTTCATGCCGCTCTTTCTGGTGGTTCATCTGTTTGAGGCCTACCCGGCGGTGTTGCTGCTCTACTGGGCGGTTCCTCACTCATCGGTGTTTGCGCAGCAGTGGTGGGTCCACAGGAGAACCGACATTGAGATGCAGGAGAAACCCGCGCTGGTTCAAGGAGAAACCACCTGTCCAAGTAAAAGGCGAGTAAGGGGAAAGTCCGTGTCCCCGTGTCCGGGAGGAGGAGTTTCCTCCCGAAGGGTGTGGGGAAGGAGGTTCGCTCGTGACGGAACGAGAGTCCCTTGGTGCTTGAAGCGGGGTTTCTCCTGCTTATCTCATAAATGGTCAGGTTCTTCCTGTGTGACCCACCACTGCTGCGCAACACCGATGAGTGAGGAAAAACCCGCCCAGTATGAAGCAGCCACCGCCGGGGTAGGGCTCAAAACAGCCCATTGAACACCAGAAAGAGCGGCATATTGAACAGTTTCATTGAACGCCATTCTGCGGGATTCGCGATGCACCCCCGTGAGCGCCTGCTGTTGGAACCCACGTGATATAAGCCATTATGAAGGGCCTATGAGAAGAGCACATTCCCCAAATAGAGCCCCACTTGAGAGAGGCCTCCCGGATTGGATTCCGATGGGCGTTCACAATGGGCCATGAGCCCCCACCTCCGGATCCGTGATCCCGAGGGCGGAACCGAGAGCCCGTACACGGATTTATCCAGAATGGATACCGAGAAAGGAATAGGCCAGTAAGATTCAAGTCCATAAGAACGCGGAACAGGAGAATCAGAATCGGGAGCTGCACGAGGAGGGGAAGACAACCCCGCCGCGGGATTCACGTTGTTCTCCTTGTAGAGAGCCATGGTTCTCTTGTTCAGTCGTTCCTTGTCTCCCGCGAACTTTTCCTGAAGTACTTTGAGCCTGGGCTGGAGTTTCTGCCATTTTCTGCATACTCACCAGTTGTTTGTGCGAGAGCGGATGCAGCAGAATTCGCACCACCCACCGTTCAAAAGGATGATGGCGATACCATAGGAATGGAACAGGTTGTAGAAGAAGTTCAAGATGCCGAGCAGCAGCGCCGCCACCCGCCATTCCACCAGTGCACTCATCTTCGTTCACCGCCTCTGAAAAGCTGTTTCTTTAAAGCTGTTTCTTTCGTTTCTCGTCCGCTCGGGTCTTTACGCCGCGATTTTCTCGGGAACGGGATCAAAACCCCCTGGGTTCCAGGGACCGCACCGCAAAAGACGTTTCACGCCGAGCCCGGTTCCGCGCAGAACGCCGAACCGGAGGATCGCCTCGAGCATATACTGGGAACAGGGGGATAAAAACGGCAATTCGTTCCCAAAAGGGAGAAAGACACCGCTGATAGAAGAGGATGGGAAGAACCGCCATCCTCGCCGGAAACGACGCGTCCCGGCGAGAGTGCGGGTTCCGCCCGGCGAAGAGAAGGACATCTCCGCATCCACCGCCGGTTCTCCGGAACACTTTCGCAAGAGTCCCGAGAAGACAACCGGAGCACTTTCCATTCCACCGGCATTCGGGAGACTCGCAGCAAGCCCTCCGCAAACAAAACCTGTCGCATGTCGTCGTAGACACGCGCAGGCAGAATCGCCAAGGGCACTTTGAGCGAAGCATCGCCCACAATTCCAGAGTCCTTCCTTCGTCAGAGGAAGCAGGTGACGAAATGCCTCTTCGGAGAACACGTTTACCCTGCTCCGGCAAACCGGGCGCCGCCTTGCCGTTTGCCCACGGCGCGACGCCCACGCGGGTTATTCCGTCGGGGGCATCCACCAAAGAACAACCCGCACCCAGCTTCCCTGGATCTTTCGGCCGGTGCGGAAGACCGGGTCGAACTCCCATCGCTTTCGCAGGCGAAGCGATCGGGAAAAGGAAACGCCACGCCCTTTACTAGACCGCCAACCGTGCGCGGCCCTTGCGCCTTCTGTTGCGAAGAATTCGACGACCGGCGGCGGAACGCGAACGTACCAGAAAACCCATGGCCCGCTTGCGCCGGGTATTGTGCGGTTGATATGTACGCTTCATGGGGACACCTCCTCGAACACATGCGGATGAAGGGAAAAAGCCGCTCTCTTCAGACAGCCGGATTACTATAGCACACCAGATTCACCGGAGCAACTGACAGTCCACAGATTCGGCACATGACCGCAATTCCTTCGCCCCGTTCCAAAGCAAACCGAAACACGCTACAAAACCGCTTCGGCAAAGGAATATACATCAAGAGCGAATCCGCACTCGCAAAGGTCGAACGACCACCCGGGGAAGCGCGTCGAGAATTTTCCAATCCTTCCTTTCCACCACTCGACCGTCGAGAATGACCACTCTCCCCCTGTCCGTGCGAGTCCGAATAAGGCGTCCCACGGCCTGCTTGAGGAGGCAGCTTTGCCCAGGGAAGTGTCACATCCGAAACGAGGAATTTCCCTCCAGGCGATTCCGCGCTTCTAACAACGGGGTCATTCGGATGAGGGAAAGGAATGCGAATCGATGATGACCTGAGTGAGACCGGACCAGGACGTCAATTCCTCTCGAAAGGACACACTCCCACCAGGACGGATGCAAGGTCTTCCCTGAATCGACGCAGCAATTCCCCCCTCGGCAGGCTTCCTGAAGGGAAATGTCGTATCCCCTCTTTCGGGAGGTGAGGCCGCTCTCCAACCCGTCCTCAACAGACCGCAGCGACGAGAGAAGGACAAGAGTACTCCCCCCGTTCTGTTCCACAAGCTTTTCGACGATTTCCGCCACCCTTTGTGTAACCCAGGGTCGGGAACGGCCATCCCCGTTGAGATCACCCAGACTTCCATCTGCTCCCGCAAGGGAAAGGGGGATTCGAGAACGAGCGTATCGGTCGGCTCCAAGCGGTTTCCGCCTCCAGAAACGCAGATCCCCCCGCCAGGGAAAGCGTCGCCGAGGCGACACGACGGCGTGAGGAGCACAGCGTTCCACACCTTCGCGAAATCTGGCTCGGAACAGAGTGTGGAGCGCTTTGCAAAGATGTCCCGTCCCACCCAGTAGGCCCATTCGGGATAGTTTTCGACGGGCGAGACACAGGACAGCGCACCGAGGGCTTCTTCAGCTCGTCCCCGCCAGGCAGCCAAGGTAGCTCTCTCCTCCGATATTTCGTCGCCCTCCATGTCGTCAAGAAAGGCAAGCGGTCGCAACACGGCTGTCACGGCATGACATACTTTCCGTCCGGCCTGGACCAGCTGCGGATCGGCGGTGAAAAAGGTCTTCCCCGCTCCGTATCGAAAGGAAATGCTTTCCGAAAAGAACTTCGATTTCTCTGTTGCATGTGCCGAGATGGTCCAAGAACAGCTTCACCGTTTCGGCCACTTCGTGTCAGCGAGAAAAGCGCCGATGTGACGGCACGTCCTCCGAGAAGACGTCTCCATTCGTCGAGGCTCGTTGTACGGCTCGCGGCGGAACGGGCCGAATCGGTCATGCGATGCGCCTCATCACAGACGAGCAGATTGAAGGAAACGGGAAAGGGAACGCCAAGGCCGATGGTGTAGGCAAAAAAAAGATGGTAATTCGCGATGACAAGCCGGGCATCCTGGGCGAGACGGAACGCCCGAAGAACGAAACAACGCTCTCTTTCCGGACAACGAGCACCGAGACACCCCCTCTGCTGTGCCGCCGCCGCCGCAAATAGAGGATGTCCTCCGGGCAACCGAGTTCGTCCAGTTCCCCGTCTCCGTCCTCGAAAGCCAGTGCAGGAGTGTCTCACTCCAACACCGGCGTCCCCCATTGAAAGAGGACGAATCCCTCCGGACCTCCAAGGTCAAAAGCTCGTCGTCTGCAGACATATCTGCCCCGCCCCTTGAGCACCACGAAGGAACAGAAAAACCGAGGCACGCGGAGAGAGGGAAGGGAGATCCTTGTCCCGGAGTTGCTCCTGCAGCGGAATTCCCGCCGTGAGGAACAGAATGCGCGCGTCTCTTTTCTGTGCCCAGAGCAGAGCCGGAACGAGAAGAGCAAAACTCTTGCCTATCCCTGTAGGAGCTTCTGCAGCGAGGATGCCGCCCTCGGAGCTTTCACAGAGATCCCATACCCGCCTTGCGAGGTCCTCCTGCCCCGCCGCACCTCGTAGTCGGGAAAGGTCTTCGCGAAAGGCCCCTCGGGGCCGAATATCGCCTGCATGTCCGTGTTCATCCCATGAACGCCCCTCACCCAGTTCTCCGTCGCCCCGTCGAAAAAAAATCCCCGTCAAAATCCGACGCGGGACGCATAATCATAGCACATCTTCGGAAAACATCACTCCGGAGTTGCCCAAGGAGCATTCAGCATGTTAGAATGGCCTCTGCTCATGACGAAGGAGGTGACAGCATTGCCGAACAAGAAATCCGCCGAAAAGCGAGTGCGTATCGCCGAGCGAAACCGGCTTTACAACCGCTACTGGACAAGTCGTTGCAAGACTGCGGAAAGCGCGTTCTCGAGGCCGTTCAGAGCGGGAACGACGAACTTGCCCAGAGCAGGCTCAATGAAGCCCAGTCCATTCTGGACAAAGCGGTGGTCAAGGGTGTTCTCCACAAGAATACCGCTTCCCGCCGCAAGGCGAACCTCACCAAGCTCGTCAAATCCCTCGCCACGGGCAAGTAACGTTTGTTGCACCGCTTGCGGAAAACACAAACAGAGGACGCCCCTCCGAGGGACGTCCTTTTTTGATGCCATCGCACCCCCATCCGCCCGGGGTTACTTCATCGCACCCAGAACAATGAGTTCCAGGTCGTTCCATCCGGCACCCCGACCCCATTTCTCCCGGCAGGAGAGGGCGGCTGTCTCGGCCACAACATGTTTCAGCGTCTCCGGCGTATAACGCGAGGCCGCCTCTTCGGCGAGTTTGCGCTGGTAAGGCCGTAATCCGAGCGCCCGCACCACTTCCTCATGGAGGGTTCCTTTCATCAACGACAGATACATGGCTCCACGAACCCTGTTGTAGAACGCCGTTACCGCAGCGAGCACCTCGTCTCGTCTGCGCAGGGTTCCAAGTGCATCCAGAACGGCACGTCGATCCTTCCGGCAGAATCCGTCGAGAAAATCCAGAAGTGCCTTGCGTCCCTCGTCCACGGAAAGCGCCCTCACGAGATCGCCGCTCACCTGCTCACCTCCGGAGGCGATGCCGAGTTTTTTGATCTCGCTCCGTAATTCCTCCGGATCCTCGAACCACTCTCCGAGAAGAACCCCCGCCTCCCGCCCCAGGCGCACCTTCTCCTCCGAGGCGATGCTCTCTATCCAACGGCGCCTCGCCTCTCCCCAACGGGGCGGTTCC
>NZ_JAFY01000004.1 GCF_000526375.1 Aminiphilus circumscriptus DSM 16581
GCCCATCCTCCAAGGCTAAATACCATAAGCGACCGATAGTGGAGCAGTACCGAGAGGGAAAGGTGAAAAGCACCCCTGGCGGGGAGTGAAAGAGACCTGAAACCGGCGTGCCTACAAGCAATCGGAGCGGCGCAAGCCGTGACGGTGTGCCTCTTGGAAAATGAGCCGGCGAGTTTTTTTTCGTGGCGAGGTTAAGGACTAGGAGGTCCGAGCCGCAGGGAAACGAGTCCGAAGAGGGCGTAGAGTCGCGAGGAAAAGACCCGAAGCCCGACGATCTATCCATGGCCAGGTTGAAGATCGGGTAAAACCGATTGGAGGACCGAACCGTGCCTGTTGAAAAAGTCTCGGATGAGCTGTGGATAGGAGTGAAAAGCTAATCGAGTCGGGTGATAGCTGGTTCTCCCCGAAATGCATTGAGGTGCAGCCTCATGGGCAGAAGGTCACGGGGGTAGAGCACCGGATGGGTGCGGGGGTCGCAGGACCTACCAAATCCAACTGAACTCCGAATACCGTAGACCGGATCCATGGGAGTGAGACTGCGGGTGAGAAGGTCCGTAGTCGAGAGGGAAACAACCCAGACCGACAGCTAAGGCCCCGAATGGCAAGCTAAGTGTGACAAGGATGTGGTGACGCCCAGACAGCCAGGAGGTTGGCTTAGAAGCAGCCATCCTTGAAAGAGTGCGTAATAGCTCACTGGTCGAGCGTTGCCGCGCCGAAAATGTGGGGGGCTAAGCTTGCAGCCGAAGCTTCGGATCGAGATCGGAAGATCTTGGTAGTAGGGGAGCGTTCCGTATGGGGAGAAGTCGAGTCGTGAGGCTTGGTGGACCGTACGGAAGCGAGAATGCCGGCATGAGTAGCGCGAAACATGTGAGAATCATGTTCACCGGAAGCCCAAGGATTCCTGGGAAGGTTGATCCGCCCAGGGTTAGGCGGGACCTAAGCCGAGGCCGAAAGGCGTAGGCGATGGCCAGCAGGTAGACATTCCTGCCCCGTTTGGTGGCCGTTATTACCGAAGCGGTGACGCAGCAGGCCTTAGGTGTGCCGGGTGAGGATGACGTCCGGTGCAAAGGCGTAGGGAGGATTCTCGTAGGCAAATCCGCGAGTCCATAATCCTGAGACCTGACGCGGAGCTTCCACGGAAGCGAAGACATTGACGCCCCCACTGCCGAGAAAAAGCCGCTAGGGAGGACCATCGAGCGCCCGTACTGTAAACCGACGCAGGTGGGCCTGGCTGAGCAGGCTAAGGTGAACGGGAAAACCCTCGTTAAGGAACTCTGCAAGTTAACCCCGTAACTTCGGGAGAAGGGGTGCCACCCTGGTGAAGAAAAGACTTTTTGGAGCTGAGGGTGGCCGCAGAAACCCAGGCCCAGGCGACTGTTTACTAAAAACACAGGTCCTCTGCATAAGCCGTAAGGCGACGTATAGGGACTGACGCCTGCCCGGTGCTGGAAGGTTAAGGGGAGAGGTCAGCGCAAGCGAAGCTTTGAACCGAAGCCCCAGTAAACGGCGGCCGTAACTATAACGGTCCTAAGGTAGCGAAATTCCTTGTCGGGTAAGTTCCGACCTGCACGAAAGGCGTAACGATCTGGGCGCTGTCTCGACGAGGGACCCGGCGAAATTGTGGTACTGGTAAAGACGCCAGTTACCCCGTGGTGGACGGAAAGACCCCGTGGGAGCTTTACTGTAGCCTGATATTGGATTTCGGTAGATCATGCCACAGGATAGGTGGGAGGCATTGAAGCGAGGGACTTCGGTTTTCGTGGGAGCCCGACGTTGGGGATTACCACCCTTGATGGTGCTGGGATTCTAACGGCTCCGCGTGAATCCGCGCGCCCGGACAGTGTCAGGTGGGCAGTTTGACTGGGGCGGTCCGCCTCCCAAAGAGTAACGGAGGCGCGCGGAAAGGTTACCTCCCAGGGCGAATGGAAATCGCCCGTTGAGCGCAAGGGTATAAGGTAGCCTGACTGTGAGAGAGACATCTCGAGCAGGAAGCGAAAGCTGTCCCTAGTGATCCGGCGGTGCTGTGGAAAGGCCGTCGCTCATCGGATAAAAGCTACCCCGGGGATAAACAGGCTGATCTCCCCCGAGATTCCCATCGACGGGGTTTGGCACTCGATGTGCGGCTCGTCGCATCCTGGGGGTGAAGCAGGCTCTCCCCAAGGTTCGGCCTATCCCCCACTGGTGGATAGGGAACGCGAACTGTCTCACGACGTTCTAAAACCCAGCTCACGTACCGCTTTAATGGGCGAACAGACGCAACCCTTGGGACCTGCTTCAGCCCCAGGATGCGACGAGCCGACATCGAGGTGCCAAACCTCCCCGTCGATGGGAACTCTCGGGGAGATCAGCCTGTTATCCCCGGGGGTAGCTTTTATTCCGATGAGCGACGCCTTTCCACACAGCACCGCCGGATCACTAGGACCAAGCTTTCGCTCCTGCTCGAGATGTCTCTCTCACAGTCAGGCTACCTTATAGCCTGCGCTCAACGGGCGATTCCATTCGCCCCTGAGTAACCTTCGCCGCGCCTCCCGTTACTCTTTGGGAGGCGAACCGCCCCAGTCAAACTGCCCCACTGACACTGTCCGGCGCGCGGATTCACGCGACGCCGTTAGAATCCCAGCACATCAAGGTGGTATCCCAACGTCGGCTCCACGAAAACCGAAGTCCTCGCTTCAATGCCTCCCACCTATCCTGTGCATGATCTACCGAAATCCAATATCAGGCTACAGTAAAGCTCCACGGGGTCTTTCCGTCCCACCACGGGGTAACTGGCGTCTTTACCAAGTACCACAATTTCGCCGGGTCCCTCGTCGAGACAGCGGCCCAGATCGTTACGCCTTTCGTGCAGGTCGGAACTTAACCCGACAAGGAAATTTCGCTACCTTAGGACCGTTATAGTTACGGCCGCCGTTTACTGGGGCTTCGGTTCAAAGCTTCGCTTGCGCTGACCTCTCCCCTTAACCTTCCAGCACCGGGCAGGCGTCAGTCCCTATTACGTCGCCTTACGGCTTATGCAGAGACCTGTGTTTTTTAGTAAACAGTCGGCCTGGGCCTGGGTTCTGCCGGCCACCCTCAGCTCCAAAAGTCTTTTTCTTCACCAGGGTGGCACCCCTTCTCCCGAAGTTACGGGGTTAACTTGCAGAGTTCCTTAACGAGGGGTTTTCCCGTTCACCTTAGCCTGCTCAGCCAGCCCACCTGCGGTCGGTTTACAGTACGGGCGCTCGATGTCCTCCCTAGCGGCTTTTCTCGGCAGTGGGGCGTCAATGTCTTCGCTTCCGTGAAAGCTCCGCGTCAGGTCTCAGGATTATGGACTCGCGGATTTGCCTACGAATCCTCCCTACGCCTTTGCACCGGGACGTCCATCACCCGCACACCTAGCCCTGCTGCGTCACCGCTTTCGGTAATAACGGCCACCAAACGGGGCAGGAATGTCTACCTGCTGGCCATCGCCTACGCCTTTCGGCCTCGGCTTAGGTCCCGCCTAACCCTGGGCGGGATCAACCTTCCCCAGGAATCCTTGGGCTTCCGGTGAACATGATTCTCACATGTTTTCGCGCTACTCATGCCGGCATTCTCGCTTCCGTACGGTCCACCAAGCCTCACGACTCGAACTTCTCCCCATACGGAACGCTCCCTACTTACCAAGATCTTCCGATCTCGATCCGAAGCTTCGGCTGCAAGCTTAGCCCCCACATTTTCGGCGCGGCAACGCTCCGACCAGTGAGCTATTACGCACTCTTTTCAAGGGTGGCTGCTTCTAAGCCAACCTCCTGGCTGTCTGGGCGTCACCACATCCTTGTCACACTTAGCTTGCCATTCGGGGGCCTTAGCTGTCGGTCTGGGTTGTTTCCCTCTCGACTACGGACCTTCTCACCCGCAGTCTCACTCCCATGGATCCGGTCTACGGTATTGCGAGTTCAGTTGGATTTGGTAGGTCCTGCGACCCCCGCACCATCCGGTGCTCTACCCCGTGACCTTCTGCCCATGAGGCTGCACCTCAATGCATTTCGGGAGAACCAGTATCACCCGACTCGATTAGCTTTTCACTCCTATCCACAGCTCATCCGAGACTTTTTCAACAGGGCACCGGGTTCGGTTCTCCAATCGGTTTAACCCGATCTTTACCTGGCCCATGGATAGATCGTCGGGCTTCGGGTCTTTTCCTCGCGACTCTACGCCCTCTTCGGACTCGGTTTCCCTGCGGCTCCGGACCTCCTAGTCCTTAACCTCGCCACGAAAAAAACTCGCCGGCTCATTTTCCAAGAGGCACACCGTCACGGCTTGCGCCGCTCCGATTGCTTGTAGGCACGCGGTTTCAGGTCTCTTTCACTCCCCGCCAGGGGTGCTTTTCACCTTTCCCTCTCGGTACTGCCTCCACTATCGGTCGCTTATGGTATTTAGCCTTGGAGGATGGGCCCCCCTGATTCAGACGGAATTTCACGTGCTCC
>NZ_JAFY01000006.1 GCF_000526375.1 Aminiphilus circumscriptus DSM 16581
TTCCTACGAGGGATGGAAACAATATTAAAGACATTCCAAAAGACATACTAGTAAAAAGTTGTGAGCCTTCCTACGAGGGATGGAAACCGCGGCGAACGCGATGCTTGGAAGGCTGGGTATGAATCGTTGTGAGCCTTCCTACGAGGGATGGAAACTCGTGTTGAAATTTCGGACAATGGCGTAGCTTGCGCCCGTTGTGAGCCTTCCTACGAGGGATGGAAACCCGTCTCGCGGGCGGCTACATTGTCCTCGTCCTCGGTTGTGAGCCTTCCTACGAGGGATGGAAACTTTTTTCAGCGAGTCTATCCATTGAGCACGAATAAGTTGTGAGCCTTCCTACGAGGGATGGAAACCCGTGTCTGCGAAGTCGATGACGAGGCAGTCCTTCTGTTGTGAGCCTTCCTACGAGGGATGGAAACCTTCTCCATTTCTCTACGGTGGCCCTACACCATCCGAGTTGTGAGCCTTCCTACGAGGGATGGAAACATGACGAACTGCGTGTCGCCGACCGCGATGTCGGCGTGTTGTGAGCCTTCCTACGAGGGATGGAAACTGCCACACCTCGCTCGATCATCAACGTACAGTCATTGTTGTGAGCCTTCCTACGAGGGATGGAAACATTTCAGTGCCATGCGAAACACCCTCCCGGTGTGAGGTTGTGAGCCTTCCTACGAGGGATGGAAACCCATTCCAGACAACCCCTCACTGCCCACGCGAGGAGTTGTGAGCCTTCCTACGAGGGATGGAAACTCCTGCATGGGTGAGAATTTTGGCGCTTATGGATTCGTTGTGAGCCTTCCTACGAGGGATGGAAACTTCCTGGGCAATATGAAGTTCCTGCCCCGCCCTTGCGTTGTGAGCCTTCCTACGAGGGATGGAAACTTCCCTGACTGGCTCAACGAAGGAACACTGCATCTTGTTGTGAGCCTTCCTACGAGGGATGGAAACGAATTTGCCCGCGGCAAGAGGCTCTGAATGCCTTCCGGTTGTGAGCCTTCCTACGAGGGATGGAAACATCAACTCATATGCTGGAACAGCGTCGTGCGAAGGGTTGTGAGCCTTCCTACGAGGGATGGAAACTCAGAATAACCAGATGTGGCTGATTGAACGGAATGGTTGTGAGCCTTCCTACGAGGGATGGAAACATGAATGCGCTATGGTCGGAGTATCCGTGGTCGTGGTTGTGAGCCTTCCTACGAGGGATGGAAACATTGCGATCCAGTTCAGAGCCAAAGAGAGTTTAAAAAGTTGTGAGCCTTCCTACGAGGGATGGAAACATGAGTTTGGCCTCTTGTCGCAAATGCGGATGTGTCGTTGTGAGCCTTCCTACGAGGGATGGAAACGTCATCCTGATATTCTCGCCGTCGCACTGTACAACCGTTGTGAGCCTTCCTACGAGGGATGGAAACCAGGGATTTCGAGCGGTGGTGCGAGAACCACCGCTCTGTTGTGAGCCTTCCTACGAGGGATGGAAACCCCGGTATTCTTTTCGCCTCCCCGACGGCGAGATTGTTGTGAGCCTTCCTACGAGGGATGGAAACCTCGTTCCGAGCCGTATTATCTGTGGTTCGGAGACGTTGTGAGCCTTCCTACGAGGGATGGAAACATTGTTTCCTTACACACGTTTGAGAGCGGAGGCCACGTGTTGTGAGCCTTCCTACGAGGGATGGAAACCCCTGAATCCGGTCGTTGTCGGCCGGATTCCAGTGCGTTGTGAGCCTTCCTACGAGGGATGGAAACCTATGTCCTGCGTCTTGACGGAACAAAGTGTCTCGGTTGTGAGCCTTCCTACGAGGGATGGAAACTTGAACCAATCCATATCCCACTGGTTGACCGGGCCAGTTGTGAGCCTTCCTACGAGGGATGGAAACCCGTGAAATTTTGAGGGAGATGCGGCCTTGGTGTTCGTTGTGAGCCTTCCTACGAGGGATGGAAACATTTTCTGGACTCCCGCCGAAATATTCTTGCGGGAGGTTGTGAGCCTTCCTACGAGGGATGGAAACCGTCCTCATGTTATTCACGAATGACGCAATCCCTAGTTGTGAGCCTTCCTACGAGGGATGGAAACTTCTAACATCCTCCCCGTCCCGACCATGAACGCGAGTTGTGAGCCTTCCTACGAGGGATGGAAACATTGGGACGAGGTCCGGAAGGTCAGGGATTCTATCATGGTTGTGAGCCTTCCTACGAGGGATGGAAACCAAAGAGGGTCCAGGACGGGACAGTCACAAAGGGGGAAGTTGTGAGCCTTCCTACGAGGGATGGAAACCCATCTTCCCTGAAGGGACGGAGGTCCTCCAGATTAGTTGTGAGCCTTCCTACGAGGGATGGAAACAACACTGGAACTCTTGAAGCCATCCAAGCGACCATGGTTGTGAGCCTTCCTACGAGGGATGGAAACATGAGTTTGGACTACTGTCGCAAATGCGGATGTGCCGTTGTGAGCCTTCCTACGAGGGATGGAAACGGATTCTGGCTAAGAAGATCAACACATCAAAGCGCCCGTTGTGAGCCTTCCTACGAGGGATGGAAACGTGATGTATATGATATGCCCTTTGCTTTCTCAGCGAGTTGTGAGCCTTCCTACGAGGGATGGAAACATTTTCGAAAGGAGGAGTTACCGTGAAGAAGTTTTCGTTGTGAGCCTTCCTACGAGGGATGGAAACAGGAGTACAGCCAGCGGATGGCACAGAAGGGCTATGGTTGTGAGCCTTCCTACGAGGGATGGAAACCGCTCAAGATACAGGAGGGACTGACGGGAAACCCGGTTGTGAGCCTTCCTACGAGGGATGGAAACGTATATGGATAAATGCGCAAAATGGGGTATGATGTGCGTTGTGAGCCTTCCTACGAGGGATGGAAACACTCCTGCAGATGAAAAATTCCGCTCCCACCAGTCGTTGTGAGCCTTCCTACGAGGGATGGAAACGCAGATACCGAATCTTTGCTCTGGAAACGTAAAACGTTGTGAGCCTTCCTACGAGGGATGGAAACAGTTCTCGCTCTCTGTCCAGCGTCTTTGTTTTCAGCGTTGTGAGCCTTCCTACGAGGGATGGAAACAGGAGACGTTGCTCGACGCAGACAATCTCGGGTTCAGTTGTGAGCCTTCCTACGAGGGATGGAAACGAGGCGGAGGCGGCGGCCAAAACCGGAGGGAACGCGTTGTGAGCCTTCCTACGAGGGATGGAAACCTGTTTTGATCTGGGTGGATGGGGAGCCCAGAAGCGTTGTGAGCCTTCCTACGAGGGATGGAAACAAAACTGTTTTGCGTTCGCCACATCCTCACCTCCGGTTGTGAGCCTTCCTACGAGGGATGGAAACGCGAACAGCGCGCTTCCCTCGCTGGAAAGCGCTGCAGTTGTGAGCCTTCCTACGAGGGATGGAAACCATCATCGATTATGCTCTAAAGAGTGTGCAAAAAGTGCTTGCGGAGGGGGATTCAAAAAAAGAAGGTCATGGTGTATGTAGGTTGTCTGCAGCGCACAAGCAACCCGAGCCCTTAGGAGGCGATACACCATGACCGGAAAGAAGCATAGCAGTCGTTTCGCTGGAATGAAAGCCCTTTTCGGGAACGAAACGGATGCCCTGAAGACCCTGATGAAGGAAGTGCTGCAAGAAATCCTTGACGGGGAAATGACGGAACTCCTTGGAGCCGAACGACATGAGCGCAACACAGAACGTACGGGTTATCGGTCAGGCTACTATACCCGAAGTCTGGTCACGCGAATCGGCAAGCTGGAACTGCGGATTCCCAGAGACCGCAACGGAGAATTCTCCACGGCACTGTTCGAGCGTTATCAGCGCAGTGAGAAGGCATTGGTGGCGGCTCTGGCGGAAATGTATGTGCAGGGCGTGTCCACGCGCAAAGTGACGGCGATCACCGAGGAATTGTGCGGACATCGTTTTTCCGCGAGCAGCATCAGCGCCATCAACAAAGGTCTCGATGAAGCCCTGTCTCGTTTTGCGAACCGTCCCCTTGACGAAGAGTACCCGTATTTGATTCTGGATGCTCGCTACGAGAAAGTTCGCGAGAACGGAGTTATCCGTTCCCAGGCGGTACAGATCGCCATCGGAATCAACCGGGAGGGGCAGCGGCAGATCTTGGCGGTGGAATTGGCTCCCCGTGAAACGGCAAGCAGTTGGAAAGAGTTTCTTCTCGGGCTCAAGCTACGGGGTTTGCGCGGTGTCGAATTCGTGGTATCCGACGACCACGCAGGACTTCGTTCGGCCATCGGAGAGACCCTGCTCGAGGCATCTTGGCAGCGTTGCTACGTCCATTTTCTGCGGAATGCTCTGGATCATCTGCCCCGTAAGGCCGATGACGATTGTCTCCAGGAACTCCGCTGGATCTACGACCGCCGGGACATTATGGAGGCCCACCGGGATCTGACGTCCTGGATCACCAAATGGCAGAGGAAATATCCGAAGCTTGTTGACTGGGTCGAGGAAAACATAGAGGAGACGCTGACCTTCTACCGGCTTCCCAGAGCACATCACAAGCATCTGAAGTCAACCAACATGCTGGAACGGCTCAACGAAGAGATCAAGAGAAGGACCCGGGTCGTCCGTATCTTCCCAAACACCGATGCATGTCAGCGCCTGATACGGGCACTGTGCGTCGAAACCCACGAGGCGTGGCTGGAGTCCAGTCGCTACCTCAACATGGACCTGTTGATTGAACACAAAAAGGCACTTTTGGAAAAGTGTGGCTAATCGCCGCAGACGGCCGCCAAACACCATGAAAACCTTTTTGCACAACTTGACGCACACAACTCCATCATCGATCAGCAGCGCCCAGCACCGGACATCCTGTTGTGAGCCTTCCTACGAGGGATGGAAACAGCTGCTGCGCACTTGCGCAGAACTGACGCAGGAGGTTGTGAGCCTTCCTACGAGGGATGGAAACCCACGACAACCGCCGACGGGCTCATGAGTGCCGACGGTTGTGAGCCTTCCTACGAGGGATGGAAACCCCTCTGGGGCAACGCATACGCCCTGATCGACCTCGTTGTGAGCCTTCCTACGAGGGATGGAAACTTCGGACGTCATGGTGTCCATGGGTCATCCCGTCCTCGTTGTGAGCCTTCCTACGAGGGATGGAAACATATGACACCAAAGCGCTCAACAGCCTTGTCGTCGCGTTGTGAGCCTTCCTACGAGGGATGGAAACGCCAGTTCGTCCCGCCGGCGCTGCAGGTCGTCCTCGTTGTGAGCCTTCCTACGAGGGATGGAAACGAAGAAAGCCTGAATCCGCTGACGGGCAACGGCTGGTTGTGAGCCTTCCTACGAGGGATGGAAACATCCTTGTAAATGCTGAGGTTGAGCAGATCATCACTCGTTGTGAGCCTTCCTACGAGGGATGGAAACTTTGGAGAAGGTGGTCCTCTCAGAGGTAACGAGAGGTTGTGAGCCTTCCTACGAGGGATGGAAACAGGATATTGTCGCAGCAGAGTTCTCGAAGAGAACCGGTTGTGAGCCTTCCTACGAGGGATGGAAACGCCCGACGCGCCAGTGTCGATCGTGATATCCGGTATCGTTGTGAGCCTTCCTACGAGGGATGGAAACCAATCGTTCCGTCGTCCAGCTCGACGGTCGAATACTCGTTGTGAGCCTTCCTACGAGGGATGGAAACTGGGGGCGCATGAATACGGAGAGCGGTGCCCCCTGGTTGTGAGCCTTCCTACGAGGGATGGAAACCAGACAAGAATGGCTGGACCGTAGCACATGACCTGGCGTTGTGAGCCTTCCTACGAGGGATGGAAACAGCATTTCGTACCACAGTCCGCTTCGTGATCCATCGTTGTGAGCCTTCCTACGAGGGATGGAAACATGACTCCGGAAGTGCTTGCTTTCATGGATCATTCCGTTGTGAGCCTTCCTACGAGGGATGGAAACTGTGAACTGGTTGTATTCGGGCTGTTCGCCGACGAGTTGTGAGCCTTCCTACGAGGGATGGAAACATGCTCATCCGATCCACGGCCCGCATCCGCGTAGGGTTGTGAGCCTTCCTACGAGGGATGGAAACCGTATTCTGTTTCACTCGTCCAGAGCTTCCTGTACGTTGTGAGCCTTCCTACGAGGGATGGAAACTGGGGGCGCATGAATACGGAGAGCGGTGCCCCCTGGTTGTGAGCCTTCCTACGAGGGATGGAAACCAGACAAGAATGGCTGGACCGTAGCACATGACCTGGCGTTGTGAGCCTTCCTACGAGGGATGGAAACAGCATTTCGTACCACAGTCCGCTTCGTGATCCATCGTTGTGAGCCTTCCTACGAGGGATGGAAACATGACTCCGGAAGTGCTTGCTTTCATGGATCATTCCGTTGTGAGCCTTCCTACGAGGGATGGAAACCAGGGTCAATGGGAACCCTTTCTTTGGAGTTACCTTGTTGTGAGCCTTCCTACGAGGGATGGAAACCGTCAGAGAGCCAATAAAGCGTGACCGTCCGAGCTTGTTGTGAGCCTTCCTACGAGGGATGGAAACAAGTCATCGATGCTCCCGAGAGATGCGTCGAATGCCGTTGTGAGCCTTCCTACGAGGGATGGAAACGAGATTGCACCTCCCGCGTTCTGGATCGCCAAGACAGTTGTGAGCCTTCCTACGAGGGATGGAAACAATGTAAATCCAGTCTCTCCATTACCTCCTGCACCGGTTGTGAGCCTTCCTACGAGGGATGGAAACTGTAATACCCACCTGCTCCTCCGCCAACCGCAACAAAGTTGTGAGCCTTCCTACGAGGGATGGAAACCCGTCGCTGCTCTCCGGGCGATCCTGAGAAACGTCGTTGTGAGCCTTCCTACGAGGGATGGAAACCAACACGAGGGAATCCCGATTCCGGAAACAGGATCCCGTTGTGAGCCTTCCTACGAGGGATGGAAACATTTGGACCCCCTGCCAACAAGGCACGCGCAGCCGGGTTGTGAGCCTTCCTACGAGGGATGGAAACCCCCTTCTCGCGGTTCTGGAGCGCGTGCCCTCC